>DATHOW010000223.1:0-7270 GCA_035484495.1 Bacteroidia bacterium
CTTTGGGCACGATAATGAATTTGTTTTAATTGCCCTGCAAAACGATAAAGGCATCTTTAAAAAAGATTTTCTTACCAAAGCCGATTCGCTTACCAAACAACTAAAAAGACTGACTTTTGTAGAAGAGGTTGTTTCGCCATCAAATTTAAAGCGCACCTTGTTACAAGGCTTTGCATCTGTGCAAACTCCCCTGCTTCATTACCAAAACGAAGATTTATATAAAGATGATTCTGCCTACATATATAAGTCATCGCAATGGAAAAACAATTTCTTTTCGGGCGATGCCAAGTCTATTTGCCTTTATGTAAAAACGAAGGATGGTTTATCTAAAAAGAAATCAGATACACTAGCGGCTGGTATAAAACGAGCTATAATCAATCTACAATTTAACTCCTACCACCTTGGCGGGCGAATTTTTGCCCAATCTGTTTTTTTAGAAAAACTACAAAAGCAGTTTTTTCTATTTATTCTTATTTCGGCAGTATTTGTAATTCTGCTGCTGTGGTTTACGTTTAAAAATATACAAGCTGTTTTGCTGCCCTTATCGTTAATCGTAATCAGCAACATTATAACCTTTGGCATAATGGGGGCGCTTAACAAGCCTATTGATATTATGACTGCCATGATACCAACCATGATTTTTGTGGCAGGCATGAGCGATGTAATACATTTTTATACTAAGTATAACGATGAAATAAACTTAGGGCATAACCAAAAAGATACGCTAAAACTTATTTTTAAAGAAGTAGCCCAACCTACTTTTTTAACCCTTATATCAACCGTGGTAGGCTTTTTAAGTCTTTGTTATTCGGGCATAAAACCCGTTAGAGATTTTGGCATTTACACCTCGGTTGGCATTGTGGTAGCCTTTATTTTAACCTACACCTATTTGCCTGCTATGCTTAGTTTATGGAAGGGTAAAATCAATTTAAAAACAGATAATAAAGAATCTAAGTTAGATGCCAATTCGCATAAATTATTCTTTTGGGTTATACGACATGGCAAACAAATTGCCTTAGTTACTTGTTTAATTATACTGATTTCAGCTTGGGGTTTATTTAAAATTACGCCTAATCAAAAATTGTTAGACGACCTATCGGATAAAGAAACGGTAAAGCAAGATTTTATGTTTTTTGAAGAACATTATGGTGGTGTTCGCCCTTTAGAAATTGATGTTACAATAACAGATAAAAACAAAACTCTTTGGAGTTTTGATGTAATGAAACAACTAAACCAAGTAGATAGTTTTATAACGAAAACCTATAAGCCTGGTTTTTTAGTGTCGCCTGTCGGCTTAGTAAAATCAATTAATGAAGGTTATGATAATGCTTATTTATTACCAAACGATACAACCGATTATAACCGCGACGTAAAATTTATTCTTCAAAATAAAACCCGAAAAGAGTTTAAAAAATTAGCTACTCTTGATGGAAAGCATAGTCACATAAGTGGTAAAATAAAAGATTACGGTAGCCAAACTGTTGATGGCTATAATGAGCAACTAAGCACTTTTATTAAACAAAATACTGATACCAACACCGTAAAATTCACCATAACAGGTACCACCAACCTTATTGATTTAAATAATAAATATTTAGTACAAAATACGCTGCAGGGTTTGCTTACAGGTATTTTGGCTTTAGCATTACTAACTTTCATCATTCATCGTTCGTTTAAAATGGTGCTGGTGTTTTTAATTCCAAATGTGGTGCCTTTACTGGTAATGGCAGGCATAATGGGCGTTTTTGGTATTCCTTTAAAAGCGAGTACGGCTATTTTCTTTTCAATTGCTTTTGGTATAGCCACTGATGATACTATACATTTTATATCTCGTTTTAAATTGGAATTAAAGAAAAGTACATCTCCACTTCGTGCTTTTAAACACACGTATGCAGAGACAGGCAAGCCTGTTTTTTTAACTACACTAATTTTGTTGGCTGGTTTTATTAGTCTTGTTTTATCTGATTTTGAAAGTATACGCCTGTTTGGTTTACTAACCTGCTTAACCTTACTGGTAGCCCTGTTAGCTGAAATTGTTTTGTTGCCTGTATTGTTAATGATGTTATTTAAAAAGAAGAAATGAACTTATAAGTATATTTTATTTAATAAATTTAACACCTACTAAAAAATCAAGGCTAATTCAAACAACCTATTAAATGAAAATATCAGATTTTCTAAAAAGAGAAAACAATAACCTTGATTTAATGCGCATAGTATTGGCAAGTTTAGTAATTGTTGGCCACTCCCCTACTTTAAATGGCGCAAGCCCTTTATGGGTAGACCCAATAAGTCAATTTTTTCCGTTCACTTATTCTGGTGCTATAGCAGTAAAAATTTTTTTCTTTATAAGTGGTTTAGTGGTTACAAATAGTTATTTAAATAACCGAAGCCCTATTCACTTTATTATTTCCAGATCTTTCCGTTTAATGTTTCCTTTATTATTTTTGTTACTTATTACAGTATTTGTATTTGGTCCTTTATTAACTACACTTTCTGTAAACGATTATTTTAATTCAGACCCTTTTAAGTATATCTGGAATAATATTGGTTTCAATACAGATTATTCGTTATCCGGCGTATTTCAATACAATATATATCCTCTTGCTGTAAACGGCTCTCTTTGGACTTTAGCATACGAAATAGCATGTTATATAATACTATTAGGTGTATTGCTTATTCTTTCAGATAAAAACAAATATTATTTAAACATTCCAATTATACTTATAATTATTGATGGCTTTTTGCCTACAAAATTTATTTTTAATTGGCCGGGAGATAGTCCTGAAGCCAATTTACTTCCTGCTTCATTTGCCTATGGAGTTTTTTTTGCAGTTAACGCCGAAAAAATTAAAATGAATTTCGGGGTCGTTTTGGGGTCGTTTTTAATTTTTCACATTTTCAGTACAACAACCCACGCTCAACTAATTTTTATTTTTGCTTGCTGCAATCTCATTGTTTATTTAGCACAAACCCCATTTATCCTTAAACTAAAACCTAAATATGATTTTTCTTACGGTATTTATTTGTGGGGCTTCTTAATCCAGCAGGTTACATATAATTATTTAGGTCATCTTTATGTTGGCTTACATTGCTTAATTTCCCTAACAGCATCTATATTAATTGCTTTAATAAGTAGTATATTTATTGAAAAACCATTTATAAATTTGGGCAAACAGACCATTAGTTTTTTAAATAAAAAATTCCCGGCATTAAAATAGAATCTATTTAAATGTTACAAAACTTCAAACAATATTTCCAGAAAAATGCGCAGATAAGTGATGAGCAGTTTGCCTTGCTATCTAAAAACCTGAAAAACGAAAAAATAGCTAAACACACGGTTCTATTAAAACCAGGCGAAGTTTGTAAATATTCTTTTTTTGTTGAACAGGGTTTGCTGCGCTCTTATACTATTAATGAAGCTTCGGGCAAAGAACACATCATACAATTTGGGTCTGAAAATTGGATTGTAAGTGATAGAAGCAGTGCCTATTTTAATGAGCCTTCTGATTTTTTTATTGATGCCATCGAAGATTCAACCATTGTTTATATCGATAAAGAATTTACTGATAAAGCTGCAGAAATTAGTCCCCTATTCAGGCAGTATAATGAGAAAGCCCTGCACAACCACATCCGTCATTTACAAAAGCGCATTAACTTATTATTAAGTGCCAGCGCCGAGCAGCGTTATATGGATTTTATAAAACTCTACCCCGATATTATGCTACGTGTGCCACAATGGATGGTGGCTTCTTACTTGGGCATCACACCCGAAAGCTTAAGTCGTGTACGTAAAGAATTAGCCAACCGCCATTTTAAACCTTTGTAATTTCTTATCATACATCAATGGATTTCGGATGTCATCTGAGCTATCTTTGTTATACAAATCAAAAGAAAGATAAATAACATGAAAACAAGAAGCATAGAAGTAGTAGTAAGTCCTCCTAACCCACATTACGTTGGCGATGGATTTAGAGTACACAACTTTATACCAAGCGGCTATCATTTAGACATGCAACGCATGACTCCCTTTATAATGATGGATTATAACTCACCGTTTTACTTTCCTCCTACCGATAAACCACGTGGCGTAGGCGTGCATCCGCACAGAGGTTTTGAAACCGTAACCATTGCCTATAAAGGCAGGGTGGCTCATCACGATAGTGCCGGCAACAGCGGTGTTATTGGCGAAGGCGAAGTACAATGGATGACTGCCGCATCGGGCATTTTGCATAAAGAGTTTCACGAAACAGAATTTAGCAAAGCCGGTGGCGATTTCCAAATGGTACAATTGTGGGTAAACTTACCTGCAAAAGATAAAATGTCTAAACCAAAATACCAGGGCATTACTAAAGACCAAATTAAAAAATACCAGTTAGCTGATAACGCAGGTGTGGTTGAAGTAATTGCCGGTCAGTATAAAGATGTAACAGGTGCAGCATCAACCTTTACCCCGGTTAATTTATTGAACACAAGGTTAAATAAAGGTGGCAAAGCAGCTTTTTCTTTCCCTAAAAACTATAATACAGGTTTGTTGGTTATAGAAGGCAGCATTAAAGTAAACGATACCGAAGCGGTTGAAGCAAACAACTTTGTATTATTTGAAAACAATGGCGAAGACTTTACCGTTGAAGCAACCGAAAACGCCATAGTGTTGGTTTTAAGTGGCGAGCCTATAAACGAACCCATTGCGGCTCATGGTCCGTTTGTGATGAACACCCGCAACGAAATATTACAAGCCATGGAAGATTATAACACAGGTAAGTTTGGCTACTTAGAGGAGTAATTTGCACTTATCATCTCAATTCAATTGTTGTCCAGTCCAATTTGGTATACCCTTTGGACTTGGACAACACTTTTTTCAAAAAAACAAAGCTATTTTGACTGGTATAATGGTACAAAACCCTATACACTTTTGTACCATTACACCACTATACCAACCTATCAATAAATATATATTATTTTTTATTTAAATATATAAGTGGTGTCCAAGGTCAAGGTGCCTATGTGTTTTGGACTGGACAACAATCAATCCCCAATATTTTAACATATATAGTGGTGTAATGGTATAGTTTGTATAGGAAAACTATACCATTATACCACTTTTATAAATGCTTACTTTTGGTAAAAATTACCTAGCCATGAATTTTGAATTACAACCCACCCTCGAAAATGATTTAATTAAAATACAGCCGCTTAAACCAACCGAGTTTGAAACCCTTTATGCGGTTGCTAACGACCCCCTGCTTTGGGAGCAGCACCCTAATAAAGACCGCTATAAAAGAGATGTTTTTGAAACCTTTTTTAAAGGGGCTATAGAATCGGGTGGAGCATTTTTGGTTTTTAATAAAAAAACAGGGCAAGCCATTGGCTCTTCAAGGTTTTATGGGGTTGATAAAGAAAAGAGTGAAGTTGCCATAGGCTATACATTTATTGCCCGTAACCATTGGGGTAAAAATTATAACAAAGCCCTAAAAGCTTTAATGATAAACCATGCCTTTAAGTTTGTTGATAATGTAATTTTTCATGTGGGGGCTGTAAATGTGCGTTCGCAAAAAGCAGTGGGCAATATAGGTGGCAAAAAAATAGGCGAGGTTGAAATGGAATATTATGGCGAACCTAACCGCTTAAACTTTATCTATCAAATAAATAAAACCGATTGGCAAAATAAAACAAACACTATGCAACGCCCAAACTCAAACGAATACGGACCTTTCTTTCAAGGTTACGTCAACCAAACAACAGGCAATAATTTTTTTGAACTGTTTAAGCAAAACACAAAGGATACCATTCAGTTTTTCTCGAACATTCCAGCAGAAAAACTTAATTATGCTTACGCCGAAAACAAATGGACTATTAAAGAAGTGTTACTTCATTTAATAGATGCCGAACGCGTTTTTACATATAGAGCATTAGTAGGTGCCAGAGGCGATAACGAACAACAGTTACAATCATTTGATGAAAACAACTATGTTAAAAATTCGCACGCACATCATAGAAGCATGGAAAGTTTATTTGAAGAGTTTAAAGCTGTAAGGCGTGCTTCCGAAATGCTATTTGAAAACATCACTACCGAGCAAAGTAAATTTATGGCCAAAGGTGCAAGCCACCCCATTACACCAAGGGCTTTGGGCTATATTATGATAGGCCATATAGAGCACCATATAAAGGTGATAAAAGAGCGTTATTTGTAGATTAAAATATTTAGACGAAATGAGATTAATAAATACAATTGACCAACTTAAAAAAAACATTGATAGAGTTGAAAACTATTTAACTGAAGGGGATGAAAGTGAAAAAACCGAAATCTCTAAATTTATTAAACGAGGAACTTGTTTTATTGCCTATCAAATTGATAAAGAAATTAGATTTGCTCCAAGTCGGTTTTTAGGCTACATAAATAACTCACTTGACAAACATATTCCTTCAGAAACTGATGGTAGACAAACAAACAAAGCAATAATAGATATTTTAAACACTAAACCAGAGCCTAATGATAAATTAGAAAAAAAATATTTTTTATATTCTAATAATTTAGGAATTAAACCAAGTGAAAATGGGGCATTTGGTGTCAAAAGAAAATTTTGGTTACTAAATTTAAAAACCGATTTTCAAAGTAATGAGGAGTTAACTGGAGAATTTCCAGAAGGAAAAATTATTGAACGGATACATAAACATCGTGAAAGAAACTCTTATGTTGTTCAATTAGCAAAAACAAATTTTAAGAAAAAACATGGCCGACTATTTTGCCAAATATGTAAGTTCGACTTTGAAAAAGCTTATGGGGTAATAGGAAAGGATTTTATTGAAGGACACCACACTATTGCTGTTAGTAAAATGTCTGCAAATCATAAAACAAGGCCAGAAGACATTGCAATGCTTTGTTCAAATTGTCATAAAATGGTGCATAAAAAAAGACCTTGGCTTACAATGCTCGACTTACAATATTTAGTAAAAAAAAGGATAAATTAGGTTTTTACGTCCTATAAATTTTGAATTAAAAACCTTAAGTTTGCAATATGCCAACCTTAACCCAGCCTAAAGTGAAAGAAGTTTCTGTTGATGTATTAAAAAAAGCTTACGGGTATATGTGTACCGCAAAAGCCCTCACAAACTTATACGAAGCTAATAAAGAAGTTACAGCCAAATACGTGCACGCTACATCACGCGGGCACGAGGCCATACAAATAGCCCTTGGCTTGCAACTGCTTCCGCAAGATTATTTAAGTGCCTATTATCGCGATGATAGTATTCTATTGTCAATTGGCATGCA
>DATHOW010000224.1:0-18041 GCA_035484495.1 Bacteroidia bacterium
AAAAATAATTCGAGTTCGTATTTTGGTCAGCTATCGTTGCGGGGTTTAAGTGCGCCCGGCATACTTAAAAACTTTGAAGTAGCAGGTCGTTATGTTGGTTACACAACACCGGCTATGTCATCGTGGGGAAGCATTACTAACGAGTACGATGTGGCACTTGATTATTGGTTGAGTTGGCGCTCGGTTATTAAACTGGCTTACGAAAACCGAGACATAAAAAATAACACACCCGCTAACTTAGGTGGCAATGTAGGTGGGTGGAACCGCGTATATAGTTTTATTATACAATATTCTGTTCAGTTTTAAAATTAGTATTATGAAAACAAAAAAATTAAAATTTATATCGTTGTTTAGTGCGTTGCTTTTTGTAGGCGTACTAATTTTTGCCGGTAGTTGTGTTGAGAGCCAAAAGGTGGCTATGAAAAGTGGACCTCAGCTTTGGGCAGAAAACTGCCAGCGTTGCCATAATATACCATCGCCAACGGCATTTTCGGCCAGCCAGTGGGAAACTATTGGCTTGCACATGCAAAGCCGCGCGTTGTTAACTGAAAAAGAGAAAGATAAAATTGTTACTTTTTTGCAGAGTGTAAATCAGTAAGGGCAGCTACTGGTTGTTGTCGCAGCTGAAATAACAAAGCATAAAAAAAGCCTCTCGATTTCTCAAGAGGCTTTTTGGTTAAACAAAATAGTTTGTACTTTTTTGTACGTTTACTGTTTAATGATTTTTATTTTGCTGTTATCAACTTGTAAGTAATAAACACCAGGTGCTAAATCGCTAAGCGAAATTGTTTGTGTGGTGTTTTGTAAAGTAAATGAGTTTATTTTATTACCTAACATATCAAACAACATTGCAGTTGTTTTTGCAGTACTATTAATTGTAAGCTCGCTAGTAAACGGATTTGGATAAACTGTTGTGCTGTTTGCATTGTTTTTAGCAATGCCTGTTGTACTAACAGGTGTACAAGTTGAAGTGGCTGTGCAAGAACCTTGTGTTACCTCAACAGCATAGTTACCCACTGATATGGGAGTAAAACTTTGGTTTGTTGCACCACTAATTGCTGCGTTGCTATTATTACAATCAACCCACTGATAGGTTGCGGTTGCATTGTTTGCGGTAATAGTGCCACCTGTTACGCTTAACGAAACATCAACGGGGTTAGGTTGGGTAATGGTAAATGTTTTTGTTGTACTTACACCGCAGCTGTTGCTAATGTTACAAGTATATTGCCCCATTGCTAAACCTGTTGCTGCGTTGGTTGTACTGCTACTTGATGTCCAAGTGTACATAAACGGAGCTGCTGCGCCTGTTACGGCAACACTTGCTATACCATTTGTGCCGTTGTTACAAGTTACGTTGGTTTGTGTGGCTACTGCACTAATGGTGTTGGTAAATGCAGGTGCCATGTTACCTGTTGCTACTGCACTATTTGCCACCCAGTTTGATGTAGTGCCTGTTAATGCAAAACTATTTAGGGTACCATTAATTGCATTACCCGAAGAATCAGCTAGGGAGGTTATGGCTGTGTTATTTGCATTATCAATGCCCTGGTTAAATTTGTAATAAGCAATTAAACCTGTTTGTGGTTTAGGTAACTCGGCATTCATGTTGTTTTGAATTTCGGCTTGGCATAAAGCACGGTTCCAAATACGAAACTCATCCATGCTGCCCTGAAAAAACTGATTATTATTTCGACTACCCAGGTATACATTACTAATACCTGTGTTTATGGTACCTGTAAGTGCTATTGAATTATCTAACGCACCATCTACATAAATGCTCATTGTTGAGCCATCATACGTACAGCCAACGTGATGCCAATTGTTATCATTAAGCGTAGTTGAGCTACTATATAACCAACTTGATGATACGCCATTAAGATAAAAACTAACTTGCCCAACTGCACCGGCAACATTTAAACCTACATAATAGGAGTCGTCGTTTTTGGTAATTATATACTGCTCGCTTGTAGGCGATCCTGTTGTTTTTATCCAACTCTCAATAGTTATTGCATTAATTATATTAAGTGCAGCGTTGTTGGGAATAGAAACATTATCATCTACGCCATCAAAATTAAGTGCCTCGGCAGGGATGCCTTGCGATTTGAAGTAGATGTTATCTATTTTTAAATCGGCACCTACATACGATGCAGGTACATTATTTTTTTTAGATGAGTTGATGAAAACAATTACCGAATCGGGGGTTTGTGTTAACGTATAACCCATGGCTACTTTTAAATAACCCGATGAGGCTTTAAGTAGTTTTGAATAATACTGAAAACTAGAGCCTGTTTTTTTAAACTGGAGTATAACCTCAGCACTATCGTTTACATCGGTTGGTGCGTATTTGTAATTAAAAAATAATGTATCGGTTGTTAACGAGTAGGGGTAACCGCCAACCGTGCCATTAAATACATTATGACCTGTTGTAGCTGATGCTGTATAGGCAGTATCGCCTGCATTATTGGTGCTGCTTGTTTTTAACTCAAGTGCAAATTGCCCTGCATAAGCATCTGTAGTTTGTACCGAGTTACCATTGGTAGATGATACTTCCCAATTTTGTAAGGTGCTGGTTGATGAGGTGTTCCAATTTTCGAAATCGCCATTAAGGAATGTTGGTTGCGCAGCTATGCCGGTAAACGAAACGCTATCTATTTGTATGGTGGTACCCGGAATGCCACGGAAATGACTGCCACTACCATTACCACCTATACTGTTGCTTGATACAATGCCAAAAATTACTGAATCGGGTGTAAGTGCCAAGTTTAACGGAAAGCTAAACAGCGTGAATGAAGTTTTTGTACCTGTAATTTTTTGTATGTTTTGGCTAAAAACAACACCGCCTACTTTAAATAGTAATAATACTAAAGATGTGTCGCCGGGCTTTACATCGCATTTATAATATAGACGCATGCCGGTTGGTTTACCGCCAATGGGAATGCCCTGACCCGCAGGATGTGATGGGTCGCCGTT
Source organism: Bacteroidia bacterium (assembly GCA_035484495.1). Lineage (GTDB taxonomy): Bacteria > Bacteroidota > Bacteroidia > B-17B0 > Aurantibacillaceae > PALSA-968. The sequence goes on from DATHOW010000224.1 coordinate 2,971, forward strand.
TGCAAAAAATGCATTTACGGTATCGGTGCCCGATAGGATGGTGGTTAGCTTAACCGAATAAGAGCCATGATAATGGCTGGTATCTTGAGTAACATTTGCAGGTGCTACCGAGTTACCATTTTGTTGCATGTTTGATGTGAAATAACCTTGAGGGTCTTTATGAATGGTGGTTGTCCAGTTTTCGAAACCGCCATTAGGAATTGATTGTGCTAAGGCTAGGTTTGCGAAACATGATAAGATGGTGAGTGCGAATAATTTTTTAATCATACGTTTTTTTAAATTGGTTAAATAATTAGTTTACTTGTAAACCAAAATTAAAGCAAAAGAATTTAGATAAGGTTAGGTGTTTTTATGTATTTTTTATTTATATTTTGTGGAAATAAAAAAAGCCCTGCATAGCGGGGCTTTTACTTTTTATAAAAAGTGAGAATTTATTTAACAATAACCAAGCGTTTGTTTTTGGTGCTTTGGTTGTTTGTGATGCTGATGTTGTAAACGCCTGCTGATAAATTACTAGCATCGATATTTGTGGTGCCGTTGATGGTTTGTTGCAAAACCTGCTTGCCGTTTACATCAAATACTAAAACAGTTTGTTTATCTGCGCTGCTTGTTTCAATCGTAAAAATGTTTTGCGCGGGGTTGGGGTAGATTTGAAATGTTGCATGTTGTTTGTTGAATGTTGGAATGGCTGTTATATTATTTATAACATTTATGTGAATCATATTGCTTGATGTACTATTTGCTAAACGATAAAGTGAATCATTTTGACAAACATTTACTGAGTCGCCACAAAAAGAAAATGCGCTTACGCATATATTATATTTACCTGCTACCGAATATGTGTGACTTGGATATAAACCTGAAGTGGATGTGCTATCGCCCCAATACCAAATGGCGTTTGTTACATTGGCTGAATAATTTGGGTAAGCCAGCCAAGTGCTAACTTGTGAAGTATCTTTAGTTAAATAAAAATTTAGAGCAGGTGTACAATCAACCACCGGGCATCCGTTTGTGTTTGATGCTGCACATAAGGGTGTGGCTAAATCGGCTGAACTCATGGCTGCAATATGATTAGGTAAACAATTATAGGGGTTTGAAGAAATACTAAATGTAGTTATTGAATTGGGAAATGTTGGAAAACACGTTATGTTGTTGTTGTGGGAAGTTAAAAATTGAAGCGAGCTTGGTAAAACCGGAAGACTGGTAAGTGAATTATTAAAGCAGGATAAACCTGTGAGGCCAGCGGGTAAAGTAGGGAGGCTTGTTAATTGATTAGCAATACAGCTTAAACCTGTAAGCGAGGCGGGTAAGGTGGGTAGACTGGTTAGGCCATTAACCCCGCAATCTAAATAGATAAGAGAATCGGGGAGCGCAGGCAATTGCGAAATTGCATTTGTAGAACACTCTAATTCGATTAGTGTGCTGGGTAAAGCAGGAAGGCTTGTAATTTGTTGGTTGCCGCTACAATTTAATTTGGTAAGCGAAGTAAAATATTGTACCCCCTCTACACTTGTTATATTCATATTGTACACATTAATAGTATGTGTAGTGGTGGTAACTAATGGATGGGTTATATCTAACTGATCGCCATTCATGGCACTATCTACAATAGTATGCAGGTAGCCGGCAAAATAAGTATCGGGGATGGTTACCCAGGTTTGTGCTTGAGTGGTAAAAAATAAAAATGGAAAAATTAGAAGTAAAATTTTTTTCATGAGGAATGATTGAATAATGAAGATAGTAAAATTATTTTGTTATTGCGCTGCGTTAGGGATTAGCATAGGTTTTTTTGAGAAAAAACATTTGAAGTGTAAAGCTCGCAGCCTATAAATACAGATTTCTCCTTTCAGTCGAAATGACAAACAAGAGAGGTTGGAATGACAAAGAAGTGATTGTTTCGCTTGGCCGGCAACAATAAAAAGACGAGGTTATTTTGGGATATGAAAATTAATTTGGTACATGGTGCCTTTGCCGGGTAGTTGTTTAATAGTACCATGTAATTGAGCGGTGAGAATTTTAATTAACTCCATACCGAATGAGGTGTGGTGATCATCTAAACCTACTTGGCTGCCTTTACCATTATCACCTATAAGCATGGTGAAGGAATTTGGTTGCGGTGTTTTTAAAAGTTTAAATGTAATGGCAGGGTTTTCATCGGTTTCGGAAAAAGCGTATTTAAGTGAGTTAGAAATTATTTCGTTGGTGAGTAAGCCTATGGGAATAAGTGTATCTAAATCGAATGAATCGATATCAACTTCTAAATTATATTTTACGTTGAATTTTAGTTTGTAGGTTTCTATTAATTGGGTGATGAGGTTTTTTATGTAATCGTTAAAGCTAATGTTTGAAAGTGCGTGTTGCTCGTATAATTTTTCGTGGATGGTGGCCATAGCGTAAACGCGGTTTTGACAATCCTGAAAAATATCGAGAATTTTTGTGTCATTTATATACGCTTTTTGCAAATTTAAAAGGCTGGCAATTACTTGCAGGTTATTTTTTACGCGGTGATGCACTTCTTTAAACAAATGCTCGATGGTTTGTTTTTGCTTGTTGGTTGCTTTAACACGTTTGTATAAAAAGAAAGAAAAAATGAGTACAATTAGTAATAATGTAATGGATGCATAGATGATAATTTGTTGTCTTTTTTCTTCTTCGAGCAGGATGGCTTCTTGTTTATCGGCTTTAGCATTTAACTCAGTTTCTGCTCTTTCGACTTCGAAACTGGTTTTCATATCGCCTAGTTGCTTGCTGTTTTCTTCGTTAAAAATACTATCGGTTAATTCTTTAAATTTTGTTTGGTACTCGTAAGCCTCTTTGTACTTGCCTGTTTTAACGTACACTTGCGCTAAGTTTTGATAGGCGGTGCGTTCGGCATTTATATCGCCAAGTGGTTTTACGGTTTGCAAACTAGAGTCGCAATAGAGTAGGGCCAGTTTATAATTTTTTAAATCGATATAGGTGTTGCCTATGTTGTTGTAACAATAGGTTACGCCTTTTTTATCATCGACCTGACGTAAGGCATCCAAGCATTTAAAATAATTTTGTAGCGCGTTGTTATAATCGGCTTTGTTTTTGTACACAACACCTATGTTGTTGTAGCAATAACCCTCGCCTTGTTTGTCGCCCATTTCTTGACGAATTTTTAGGGCGATGTTGTGGTACTTTAATGCGGTTTCAAAATCGGCCATGCCCGAATAAACATTTCCTAAATCGCCGTAAGAAGATGCGATGCGATTTTTATCTCCGGCATCTTGCCGAGCCTTTAACGATTTTTTATAATACAGTAATGCTTTTGTAAATTGTGTTTGCTCGTAATACACATTGCCAATGTTGGCGTAACAATTGCCGCGACCGCGGTTGTCTTTAATTGATTCGAAAATGTTGAGGGCTTTTAAAAAATAATCTAAAGCACTGGGATATAAGCCTTTGTTTTTATGCAAAACACCAATAAGGTTTAAGGCTTTGCCTTTGTATTTTGGTTGATTTGTTTTTTCGGCCAGTTGCAACTCTAGCTGTGCAAATACAATGGAAGTATAGGGGTTGTTATCTAAATAGCTATTGGCTAAACTGTAAAGTGCAATTAAACGAGTGGTATCGGCTTGTGATTTGTTGTTATAAATAGCCCAAAGAGAATCTTTATTTTGCGCAGAGCAAAAAGAGGGAAAAAGAAATAATATAAAAGAAAAAATAATGAGCGACTTTTTCATTGGCTAAAAATAGGTAAAAGATTTTTTGATTTGGCGTTAAGAATATATAATAATACAGCAGATTAATGGATGCATTATTTATTACTTGACAGATGATGAGAACTTATGACGAAAATGATTTGAACATATCATAAAATATAACATCTTTAGCTTTGGTAAGCAAAATGGTACATGGAAGATAAAGAGGTTAAAGAATCGAAGCTTAAACGGTTTTGGAAAATTCTTGGTCCGGGGTTGATAACAGGGGCTAGTGATGATGACCCATCGGGCATAGCCACCTACTCGCAAGCGGGTGCGCAGTTTGGTTTATCTACTTTATGGACGGCTTTGATTACGTTTCCGTTAATGGCGGCTATACAAGAAATGTGCGCGCGCATTGGCATGGTTACATCAAAAGGACTTACGGGCACTTTAAAAGAACATTATCCAAAACCTGTTTTATATTTAATGCTGTTGTTTAGTGCACCTGCTATACTATTAAATATTGGTGCCGATATTGCAGGCATGGGGGCGGTGAGCAACCTTATATTCCCTGCTATACATCCTATTTTTTTTAGTATTGCTTTTACGTTGATTTTAATGGTGCTTATTATTTATTTGCCTTACCAAAAATTTGCGGCTGTACTAAAATATTTATGTGTTATACTTTTGGTTTATTTAATAGTGCCGTTTTTGTATAAGCAAAATTGGGGCGATGTTATAAAACATACTGTTATACCAACAATTAGTTTAGATAGAGATTTTTTAAATATGCTGGTTGCCATATTGGGCACTACCATATCGCCGTATTTGTTTTTTTGGCAAGCAACGATGTCGGTTGAAGATATGAGGCAAAAAACAAAAGTGGTTTTGGTAAACAAACAATTAATACATGACATGAAAATGGATGTAAACTTTGGCATGTTTTTTTCTAACGTGGTAATGTTTTTTATTATTCTTACTACGGGTACGGTGCTTTTTAATGGAGGCATTCATAAAATTGATACGGTTGAACAAGCTGCCCAAGCACTAGAGCCATTGGCAGGCAAAGCGGCCTATTATCTTTTTGCGATAGGCATTATTGGTACGGGCTTTTTGGCGATACCTGTTTTATCGGGGGCGTTATCATACATTATATCGGAAACATTTGATTGGAAAGAAGGCTTGGATAAAAAGTTTCATGAGGCTAAGCCTTTTTATATTGTAGTGATTATTTCTTTGCTTATTGGTTTATCTATACATTATATTGGTATAAGTCCTATACAAGCACTTATATACTCGGCTATATTATATGGAATTACATCGCCGGTAATAATTGCCATTGTGTTGCACATTGGAAATAATAAAAAAATAATGGGCGAGTTTTCGAACAGTGTGCGCTCGAATACGTTAGGTGTACTAACTTTAATGCTTATGACGGTAGCAGCTTTGTTTATGCTTTATTATCAGTTTGTAGGTTAAGTTGTAAGCTTGCTTGTTGGAGAAAACTCCAACAAGGACGAAGCGGAACGCGCTAATAAATTTATTGCTTTATAAAAGTTTGGTAACGATAAGCGTTTCCGTTTTTACGCACGCTTACTAAATACGAGCCTGCTGTTAGCTGGCTTATTTGCAGCGTGCCTTCAGTGCCGTCTAATTCAGCCATCATAACTTGTTTGCCATCTAAACTATAAATGTAGGCGGTGTATTTTGCATTGGGTGCCGATGTAAGACTAATGTGCAGATTATCACTAGTTGGATTAGGATATAATTTTATTTCGGCAGTTGGTTTGTTGATGGATGCAATGCCCACATTTAAATCGGCCAAGCTGCGTTTGTAAACACCACGCCCGTGAGTGAAGGCATATAAATAACGGTCGCTTGGTGAAACAAGTAAATCAAACACCATTGTTTCATCAGGGAAACCGGTATCGTAGGTTGACCATGTTTGTCCTTTATTGGCCGAAACAAAAACGCCAAAATCGCAACCGGCATATACAAAGTTTGGGTTAAGTGGGTCGACTGTTATACACTCAAATGGTAAGTTTGGTAAGTTGGTGCTTATATCAACCCAAGTGGTACCTGCGTTAGTTGATTTAAAAACGTGCCCTGTGCCAAAGCCCGAAAATACTGCGTAAACTTCTTTTGTGTTTTTTGGATTAACGGCTATACGACGTGGAAAACGATTTGGTAAGCCTGTTGAAATATCGCTTACGGTTGTGCCGCCATTGGCACTAAAAAACATTTTCATAGTATTAGTTTGATTGGGCGCGGTTGCAAAATAGATAGAATCGGTGTTGGTAAATGATGCCGCAATAGCCATAATTTGCATGTTGTTGTTAACGGGGTTGTTGCCCATATAATTCCATGTGGTACCACCATCGGTTGATAGTTGCAGGGCTTCGCCGCCGGCATAAATGTAATCTGTATTTGCATTGCATAAAATGTAAGGCGCTAAAAATGCTGCGTAGTTGCCACCTGTTGCACCTGTGTTAGGGCCCGTAGCACCGGCAAGTATATTAGTTTGAAAACCACCTGTGCCTTGTGTTACATCTTTATACACATTTAAATACTGATAGGCTCCGTATTGTATTTGATCATCGGTTGGGTCTATGGCATTGTAACAACCATCGCCACCAACTACGGGTTGCCAAGTATAGTTGCCGTAATATTTTATGGTATAATTATCTTGCAGACCGCTAAGTAGTACAGTAGTATCGGAAGCAGAAATACTGCCTATGTAATGTTGTGTAGTATTGTAACCGCTATTGCAATCAAAAAAAGTAGTTCCGAAATCGTTAGAGCGATAAAGACCGCCATCGGTTATCATATAAATTTTAGTTGAATCGAGTGGATTTATTTGAATGTCATGTATATCGCTATGGTAAGAATATGTACCTGTGTTTGAATCGTAACCTGTGTTTTGGTTAAAACCTAAACCGGCATTGGTTGATGAGTATATATATACGCCACCTGCTAATATGTTATTAGGATTGCCGGGTTGTATAGCTAAACCTTTTGTGTACCAACCTTGGTAGCTTGCAATATCGGAAGTGGTTTGTTGCACCCAGGTTTGTCCTTTATCAATTGATTTATAAATGCCCACTGAATTATATACATCGCAAATGTGTGTGTACATAATGTCGTTATTGTTTTTGTATTTGGTAAGTGTTATGCGCCCTTGATATGCCGTTGCAGGTAAACCACTGGTTACTTGTGCCCAAGTGCCGCCGCTGCTTGTTGTGCGGTAAACGCCTTGCACGGTACTGCCATTGTTGCCCACGCCGCATAAAATAATATTAGTATCGATAGCGTGTATTTCTAAATCCATGCACATTTTTTGATTTAAAACTAAATTCCACGTTGCGCCTGCATCAAGTGATTTGTAAACGCCCTCGGTAGTAGCTGCATAAACGGTTGTTGGTTTTAGTGGGTTAATTACAATATCCCAAATGCCACGGTTTTGTTGATAGGTCCAGTTTATGGATTGTGTCCAGGTAGCGCCGCCATTTGTTGATTTGAATAAGCCCATGCCATACGAGCCGCGAGTTGTACGATTATCACCGATGCCTTGCGAGTTACTGCCATAACAATAAACCTCGCCGGTGCCCACATACATTTCGTTATGGTTTTTTGGATTGATGGCTATGCTGCCAATGCCAATAACCGGAAAGCCTAATGAAACATACGACCAAGCATTGGTGCCTATACCACCTGTGGTTGATTTCCATAAACCACCACCGGCCGAGCCTAACCAAATGGTTGCTGTATCTAAAGGGTCGAAAGCTAAGGCAATTGTTCGCCCGCCCATGTTCATGGGGCCCATAGTTGCCCACGATGTTGTTGCGGCTGTTTTTGCATTTGCTGCGCTTGCATTTTTTTTGTACCAATTCATGGCACTTACATAAGCATCTGCCGGAATATCGTTATTAGGAAAAGCCATTGCGGTTGATAAAAACTGAAGGGCATCCATTGCTGCGGTTTCTGATTCGTGTTCTTCTTCGTTAGTTATTTTATGGGTTGCGCTGGCTGTTTTTGCAGTTTGCGTTTTTTTGTTTTGTAAAAACAAGTAACTAACAATAATTGTTGCTGTTAGTAAAACAAAGGGTAAGGCTTTTTTCATACAAATAGTTTATTGAGCCAAATGTAATAATATAAAAAGCTAAAAGCGACTAACTTTTTTAACGGTGCAGTTTTTTTGGTAAGCGGTGGTGTTTTTTATTTAAACGGTTAAGGAGGGTTTAATTTTTTAAACGAGGAGGATAGGGAACAAACTCTTTATCATCGCCTTTTATTTTATCAAATTGTTGGTCTATCCATTTTTGCTTGGCTTGTTCGAGTGTTTCTTTACTGCTAGATACAAAATTCCAATCAATAAATCGTTCTTCGGCAAATGGCTCTCCGCCAAAAATGTATACGGTGGTGTTAGCTTCCATAACAAACTCACATAATTTACTATCGGTGGCTACTAAAATTTGTTTGGGTAAAAATGTGTTGCCTTCAATTTCTACACTTCCTTCTAAAATATATAAACCTACTTCGCCATACAAGTCGCTACCAATTTTTAAGGTTTGTTTGCTTGTGCTTTTTATTTCGAGCATATATAATTTGCTGTAAACAGGCACGGGCGATTTTTTACCGAAGGCCTCGCCTGCAATTAATTTAAATTGAACATTGCCTTGCTGCCAAGTTGGAATTTGTGATTTATCGGTATGATGAAATTCGGGTTCCATTTGCTCTAAAGCTTTTGGTAGTGCAACCCAAATTTGTAGGCCGTGCAAATGTTTTTCGGAGTGTTGCAAATATTCGGGCGTTCTTTCGGAATGAACGATGCCTTTGCCGGCGGTCATCCAATTTACTTCGCCGGGTTTTATTTCTACCTGACTACCAATAGAATCGCGATGCATAATGCTGCCATCAAACAAAAATGTTAGGGTTGATAAGCCAATATGCGGATGTGGAAGGATATCCAAGTTTTCGCGCTCGCTAACTTTTACGGGCCCCATGTGGTCGATAAAAATAAACGGGCCTACCATTCGTTTTTGCCTAAATGGTAACAAGCGTCCTACCATAAAAGTGCCAATGCTGGCAGCTCTTTCTTCTATAATTAATTGAATGTTTGACATACTAAAACTCTTTGGTGATTTTAAACCAAAGATAATTGTTTGTAGATAATAACCCCCGGCACAGGTTAAAATTAATAGTGCGGTAAATAGTAAATGTGTGAATGTTGTAAGTTGTTGTAAGAGTTATGTAAGCAAACAATGAAACACAAAACACACCTTTGCTACGATTCTAAAACAATAATTAATCTTAAAAAAATCATGAAAAAGAAAGTAACAACAATAGCTATAGCAGCTATATTAATGGTAGCAGGCACAACAATGTGGTCTTGTAAAAAAACTACTACTACCACTCCTGCAACACCGGCGGCTACAACTGATACAAATACCAATTCGGCAAGAGATAATCAGGATGCAGAAACCAATTCAAATGATGTAGATCAAATGGGGTCGGAAGCAATAGATAACGGCAATATTAATGCAAACTACAGATTAGCGAGTGGTGTTTTGAGCGCCATGTCGGGTAGCGTAACAATTACTCCTAATGCAGCAAATAAAACTGTAAGCGTAACTTTTGCAAGTTATGTTGGCTTGGATGGTCATTTACGTAGTGGTACTATTATGTATGATTATTCAACCTCTTTAGCTGCTGCAATTAATTACCGCGATTCGGGAATGGTGATAAATATTACAACTCCTAATAACGATTATTATGTAGATAGCAACAAAGTGCAAGTAAATAAAACAATTACTAATAAAGGACGTATAACTAATGGCAATTTAACTTGGCATGTTACGTCGAGTTTAACTATTACAAAAGTGCGTAATGGTGGAACTATACAGTGGTCGGCGATTAGAGATAATATTTTGTTAAACACAAATGCTATTTCTTATCCTACGGCGGCTACTATTGTGCCTGCGGCTTTTACAAGTTATAGTGTTACTATTAATTGGGCAACAGCGGTTGTTGGTGTTACGGGAAGTGCAACCGGTACATCGGCTGATGGGGTTAGTTTTACTTCGAACATAAGTACTATGTTGGTTCGTAATTTTAATTGCTCGCCATCTTTTATACATACACACTTTCATCCGTTTGTAGCAGGACAGGTTGATTTTACACCGGCAGGTAAAACAACTCGTAGCATTAATTTTGGTACAGGTGCTTGCGATGAAATTTATACTGTTAGCATTGGAAGCTGGAGTGCTACTTTTACTTACGTTTTATAGTAAAAATAAATTTTGCTTTAATAAAAAAACCTCCTATTGGAGGTTTTTTTTTGATACTACTGAAGGTTGTTTTTAAACGATGAACCGGCTTTTTCTTTACACGCTCTCCTCACTCTTTTCTCTTGCTTTCTCCTCTTCATTAAAATGCTGCTGCCCCACAAGCCGGTTCTTCGTTAAAAATATTTTAAGGCTAAACGCTATTTGTATTTAAAACGGCAAACTGTTTATCAATAAACGATGCAATGTTTTTACTATTAAATGGTTTTAGAAAAACTTCGATAAACTTTATATCTTGATATTCTTTTAAGGCTTGCGCCCCTGATGTTATTGCGATAACTGAATATTGAGAAGGCTTGAAGTGTTTTGTTATTTGTATAAAATCGGCTACAGGTGTTTTATCAACATCAATAATAATTACTTTAACTTTTTGTTTGTTGTTAAGTTGTTGGGCAAGCTTAATTGTGGGAGATTGAAGTACGGTGTAGCCATGATGCTCTAACTCCACCTGAAGTTCGAGACCGATGATGCGTTCGGGTTCAATAATTAATATGATGCCATCCTTTTTCATTACACGTGTTGCAATTGTTTTTTATTTGTTGCGTTACTTGAAGTTGAAACACAAACCTTTGATAGTATATGAAAATCAAAAAGAAAAACCAGCACCAACATAAGTGTGGTTCCTCTACCTGTTTTGCTATATGCTATAAGGCTGCTAGCGTTTAAGTGTTTCAAGTTTGCCATTTTTTTTGTCTACTAATTGTAATACAAATATCCAACTAGTGAAGAACTAAAAGAGTAGGGAAAAATCGAATTTTTTTGTAGGACTAAATTTGTGATTTTGTAGCACTTTGCACGACAATAGGGAAGTGGGTTTTACTTGTTGGTAGTAATGTAGAGCGAGTAAGCTAAGGGTTGATTAATCAAGTTTTTTATTTTTATTTTTGCTTGACCAAAAAGAAACAAAAACTCAAGCCCAGCCGATTGCATCCGCACGAGCCAGTCGACCTGGCGTCTGGGCAGGCCTGCCCTACTGCTCTGAATAGAAATTATCTACATCGACTAAATGTGAACGCCTGCCCCAGATTTAGGTGACTGTGTTACTTGAGTTGTAAGTGATGCTTGCTTGAAGATGAAATGACAAGGAGTTATGAGATTGCTTCGCTTTGCTCGCAATGACAGAAGAGGAGAGATTATTTGTGTAGTAACAAGTCTTCTAAAATCAGAGGGATTCTTTCAAAATCGGCAGATTTATCGAGGAAGTATTTTGCACCCAATTTTTTACATTTTTCGCGATAGGGCTCGGTAGATATATTGGTGAACATAATGATTACAATATTGGGATGATTTTTGCTTAAATATTCAAGCAACTCAAAACTGGTGCCTTCTTTTAAATGGATGTCTAAAACAACAACTTTTGGTTTTTTTTCGGCTATTTGTGTGTAGGCATCTGCTATGGTAAAGGCATGACCCACCCAGTTGCAATTTTTGCCTTCGGTTAGTATTGAGCCTATGTTTCTGTAAACGATTTCTGAGTCGTCAACAGTAAAAATAGTTAGTTGTTCTACTTTCTGCATCATTGTACCTACATAATACGTATACGAAGTAACAAAAATAAAAAGCCAAAATTAGTAGGGGGGAGTGCTATAACCTTGTAGCGGTTTGCACTACAAATTAAACCAAGCCATTGTCAATGGCGCAGCGCATAAGCTCGGCATTGTTGGCAAGGTTAAGTTTTTCGAGTATTCGGGTGCGGTAGGTGCTGATGGTGTTTACGCTTAACGAAATTTCTTCGGCTATGGCACCTACTGTTTTGCCGCTGGCAATTAATTGTAAAACCTGCATTTCTCTATCAGACAATAGTTCGTTTATGGGTTTCGACACGGATGTATCATAACCTTCGGCCATTTTTTCGGCTAAGGATGCGCTCACATATTTTTTGCCCGATAGCACTTTATGTATGGCGGTAATTAACTCTTCGGTAGCGGTATCTTTATTTAAAAAACCCGATGCACCTGCTTTTAAAACGCGCACGGCATATTGGTCTTCGGGGTGCATGCTTATAACTAACACAGGGGCTTTGATGCCAAAATCGCGAATTTGTTTTAGAATTTCGAGGCCATTGCGCCCGGGCATAGAAATATCAATTAAGATGGCATCATAGATGCCGTTTTTTACTTTTTCGAGTACTTCGGTACCGTTTGAGGCTTCGATAATTTCGGTATCCGAAAATTCTTCGTGTATAAGGTGAGCTAATCCTTTGCGAACAATGGCGTGGTCATCTGCAATTAAAACTCTCATATTTTTATGGGGATTGTTACTGTAACACTAGTGCCGCCTTGTTGTTGTTTTTCGATTACAAATGTACCGCTAAGATAGGTGGCACGCTCGCGCATGCCAAGTAAACCAAGCGATGTGTTGTTTTGTTTGCGTTCATCGCTTATGCCAACACCATTATCGATAATTTGAAGTACTAAATTATTTGCTTCAATAAACAGGTTTACGTTTACGTTGGTAGCTTGCGCATGACGTATAATGTTGGTAAACGATTCTTGAAAAATGCGGAAAATGGCTGTATTAATTTCTTTAGAAAATTCGTGATTATTAAGATTTGAATTAACGGTTGTTTTTACATCTGTACGCTCTTCGTACTCTTTTGCCTGCCACTCGATGGCGGCTTCTAAACCCAGGTCGTCGAGCACGCCGGGGCGAAGTTCTTTAGCGATACGGCGAACGGAAACAATGGTTGTATCAACCATGTCAATCATATTGTGTACGCTATCTTCAATAGTGGGCAAATGAAACTCTTTTGTGTTTTTATTTTTTAAGGCAGTTAACGCAAATTTTAGTCCGGTTAGGTGTTGCCCCAGGTCGTCGTGAATTTCGCGAGCAACGCGGGTGCGCTCCTCTTCTCTTATATTTTGTAAGTGGCTCGAAAGATTTCGTAGCTGCTCGTTCATGGCAATAATAGATACTTCATTTTTTTTACGTTCGGTATTATCATGCACTACGCCCAGTAGTTGAACACAGTTGCCTTCTTTATCGAGAATGGGCGATACAAAAACGGTACCTGTGCGAACACCGGTAGGATATGAGTTTGTTTCTTCCCACTCCATCATTTGCTTTTTTTCTACTATTTGGTTATAGTTATTAATAACCATTTGACGCGTGTGTTGAGGCGCAATATCATTCACTAATTTATTTAATATTCTTTCGGGAGCAAAACCAATGGAAGTTGTAAATGCTTTATTTACCGAAATGAGTTTGTATTTACCCTCGGGCAACACATCGATAAGAAACAAAGGGTCGGATGCCGAATCGTAGATGAGTTGTAATTGTTGGTGGCTGGCTTTAATTTCTTCGCCAATTTTTTTTGATTCGGTAATATCGTGTACCACACCCAGTAGCTGAGTGCAGTTGCCTTGCTTATCGAGAATGGGAGAAATGGAAACAATGCCTATTTTAACTCCGGTGGGGTAAGGGGTTGTTTCTTCCCACTGTACTATTTTCTTTTTTGCTATTGCTTCGTGGTAATTATTGAGCACCAGTTGACGCGAGGGCTCAGGAATAATATCGTTAATTAATTTATCTACTATAAGTTCGGCACCCAAACCGGTTGTTATTGTAAATGCTTTGTTTATTGAAATGATTTTGTATTTGTGCTCGGGCAATACATCAATTAAAAAAATAGGGTCGGATACGGAATCGTAAATGAGTTGTAATTGCTGCTGACTTGCTTTAATTTGTTCTTCGGTTTTTTTTGCAGCAGTAACGTCTTTGTAAATAATGGTTAAGCCATCTTTATCGGGATAAATTTTAACCGAAAACCAAATATCCATTGGTGGGTAAAAACTTTCAACCTCGGTTACCTCGCCGGTTTGCATAGCATGGCGGTATTTTTCTTCGAAAATGGTGCCCAGCATATCGGGGTGTACATCCCAAATTATTTTGCCTAAGGTGGCTTCTCGCCCTAAAGGATGTGTGGCAAGTGCGGCATCGTTTAAAAAAGTGTAACGCCACTTAGTATCTAAAGCTACAATGGCATCGCTTACCCTTTGCAGGATGCTGCGGTGATTGCTTTCGATGGCTAATTCTTCTTTATTCATAATGTATTCTATATCAAAAATATGAAAATAGCATAGATTGGCAAATATAATTTTGTGTGAAGTATATGTGCCAAATTAAAATCTTAGTGCTATTTTTTTTGTAGTTTGTTTAAACTGGTGGCAATGTATTTTTCGGGAGTTATTAAAGCGCGCTGTATGCGGCTGGCATAGTTAATAGAATCGATTACTTCTTTGTTTTTTTGGTGGAGCTCGTGAAAGGCTTTATCAACTAACACTTTTTGTTGCGATATAATTTGTTTTTGTTGGTTGGTTACACGAAAGCGATTATACATAAGCAGGGCAAAAACGGCTACTACTAAAAATAAACCTAGTACGGCATATATAATAAGTTGTTGCTTTTGTTTTTCTTGCGCGGCAATAGCATCTAATTTATCTTGTGCGACTTTGGCAGCCATTTCTTTTTTATCAAACTCGTACTGCATGGCGGTTTGCAGGCTTCGTTTTTGGGTTTCTTGGTTGTTAAGGCTATCGTTATATAAAACAAATAATTTGTAATGCATAAACGCGGCGTTGTAGTTGCCCATTATGCTATCTATATTGGTTAGGTTGCTGTAACTATCTCGTATTAATTCTTTATGCCCCATTTGCAAACTAAGTTGCAGGGTTTTGGTAAAACAATTTTTTGCTTCTTGTATTTTATTTTGTTTACTATATACATCGCCCAGGTTTATGTAGGAACCTGCCATGCCTTCTTTATCATCTATATCTTCTTCTATTTTTAAGGATGCAAAAAAACTTTTTAGGGCTTGGGGGTAATTATCTGCGGCGGTATAAATAAGGCCAATGTTGTTGTAGGAGGTTGCAATGGCTTGTTTATCGTTAATGGTTTCTAAAATTTTTAAGGCGGCAAAATAATTTTTTAATGCCAAGGGGTAGTTGCCCTGTATATCGTATATAAGCCCAATGTTGTTGTAGCAGTAGGCTATGCCTTGCTGGTCGTTGATGGCTTCTTTTATTTTTAAGGAGGCCAGGTAATTTTTTAGGGCTTCGGT
>DATHOW010000225.1:0-19560 GCA_035484495.1 Bacteroidia bacterium
TCTCTCATATGTATTTCTGTAATAAGCACTGTTGCAAGGGTTTTCACGTTCTTTCCAATCATAATCATCGCCCTCTTCACTATAGTCATAATAATTATCGCTGTAATAATAACCGGATGAAAATTCATTAACGTCTTCTTCTTGCATTTTAATCTGCTCCATTTCTGCTTTATCATCTATAGAGTTTCCGGCACAAGGATAGGTTGAGTACGATTTTTTAAAACTCAATACAATATGGTAGATAGCGCCCGGTTCGGTTTTTATTAAACTATTTAAATCCAGTGAGAATTTTTTCCATCTGCCAAAATCTGCCGGGTTAGTAATGCCCAGATTAATGGTTTTATCAATTACTTTTTTACCTACGCGTGCCAATTCACTTTCGCCATTGAGGTCGTTTGTTTGCAGGAATTGTAAAATATTGTTTTCGTAAATTTTAATAATGCGCACATCAACCGATCGTAAATTTACCGCCTCAAACGGCATCGTTAAATTACTTGATGATGGCAGTATAACACCCTTACCAACCAGTTTTACGGCAGGTTTTATGGCTTCAAAAACCACGTTGTGTTCGGAGGTTTGACTTAAGGCTTTTCCTTTTCCATCGCGCACCGATTCATCAATGGTTAATTTATACGAACCCTCTTTTATGTTAGTTGGATAAACCAAAACCTGGTTGTTATCAATAACATATTTTACATCCTTTAAATCTGCCAGGCGAATTATTCCTTCCATTGATTGCGAAGACTCTATGGGGTTAGAAAAAGTTATTTGCACATGTTGCTCGTTATCGTTTACAACCTTAACATCTAATAAAGTAAATTTATTTTTTGCCGGAATTTCAAATTCCAAACCGCCTGTGTATTCTGTATTTAAAGGTTTTGCATCCCAGTTTAGGGCAAGTTTAGAGGCTAATAAAGTGCCACGTTCAATACTATCAATATAAAATTTATGAATGGTTAGTTTATCGTTATGTATCCATTTTATAGCTGGATTTTTTGTTCCATATTTTGCACTAAGCATTTGTTCTACTTTAGTTGCTTCGGCATAATCGGCTGTAGAAATAACGCCGCTTAATTTGTAATAATTAAAATCTGAATTGTTATAGCATTTAATATTATTTACCTCCACCCGTGCCGATTGTTTTACAACCTGAAATAAAAAATCAAACTCTTTCAATTCTTTTTTTACATCCAGTAATTTATTTAGATGAAACGATGCTTTAAATAGTTGTCCTGCCGCTAAACGAGCTTTAGGTCTAAACTCAATAGTTTGTCCGTCAATCCAAACGGCATCTCCTTCAATTTCGGGTTCAAAAGAAAAAAGTTTTTCTTTTACAGGCGTATTTAACTCAACACTTTGCTGCAACTCCGATGCAAATTTTATTTTTATGGTTGAGCCCGATGAAATATAACCCGTGGTAAAGGCAGATATATATTGTGCAAACTCGGGGTTAATTTTGTTTTGCTCAACCCCAAACTTGTTTGAGCCGGTAAGTTTTTTTAAAATATCTTTTGAATTGAAAAGATACGTGCCAAGTACAACAACAGCCGCGCCAACAGCCATCCATTTAATACGATTTAAAAACATAGGGAAATTTTTATTAAAATTAACATAAAAAAGCAAACCCCAACTTTCAGAATGATAACAATCTTTTAAGATTTGAGTACTTATAAAAACCTTAGCTGGTTTTAAAAATCTTATACCTTTGTCGGCGTTTAAACCAAACGAACATAATAACTAAACCAAATAAATCATCATGATTAAAACAAAAAAAATAATTAGTGCAATGGCTATTGCTGCATTAAGTCTAGGTAGCTTAAACACACAAGCACAACAATTAAAAGTACCGGCACCAAGCCCGTTACAAACAGTAAAACAAAACTTCGCCTTAGGTGATGTTACTTTCGAATATTCTCGCCCAAGCGTTAAGGGTCGTGTTATATTTGGTGATGTAGTTCCTTTTGGGAAAATTTGGCGCACAGGTGCTAATGCTACAACAAAAATCACCTTTTCTGATGATGTAAAATTAGAGGGAAACGATGTTAAAGCTGGTACTTATGGATTGTATACTATTCCAAATAAAGATAGCTGGGATATTATGCTTTACAAAGACCTTACTTTAGGTGGTGATGTAGCTGAGTACAAACAAGAGAACGAAGTGTTACGTTTTAAAGTGAAACCAACTATTTTAACTAGCAAAGTAGAGTCGTTTACTATGAATTTAGCAGATATTACACCTACTTCGGCAACTATAGAATTGTTGTGGGAAAATACTAGCGTAGCTATGAAACTTACTACAGATATAGATGCCAAAGTGATGAAAAACATCGAAACTACATTGGGTAAAGATAACCGCCCTTATTTTCAGGCAGCCGGTTATTATTATGACAATAATAAAGACTTAAAACAAGCATCGACTTGGGTTGATAAAGCTATTGAGCAAAACCCAAAAGCATTTTACATGATGTTGTTAAAAGCTAAAATTGCATACAAACAAGGTGATAAAGCAACAGGTAAAACTTGGGCAGAAAAAACTATTGTATCGGCTACCGAAGCTAAAAACGATGATTATATAGCTATGGCTAAAAAACTAATGGCGGATAATAAATAGAAAAAACGATTTTATATTATAAAGAGCCTCGTATTTCTACGAGGCTCTTTTATTTTGTAGCCGGTTTACCTACTACTTTTTGTAATATAAAAGCAAAACCCATTACTAATAAACAGCCAATAACATTTAACCATAAAAATGAAATTATATCAGCTATATAAATGGCAATAACAAAAACCTCTGTAGCTATAGCTGCATAAAAAACAGCTTTGCCCCCAATTTTTTTCATGTAAAAGGCTACGAGAAAAATGCCTAAAATAGTTCCGTAAAATAAAGACCCTAATACATTAACAGCTTCAATTAAACTACCTAGTTTGCTTGCAAACATGGCTGTGGCAATACAAAAAAGGCCCCAGCCAAATGTAAACCAACGCGATGCTTTAAAGTAATGTGTTTCGGTTTGCTTTTTTACCCACATGCGTTTATATAAATCAATTACAGTGGTTGATGCCAGTGAATTTAAAGCCGCTGCAATGCTACCCCAGGCAGCTAAAAATATCATGGCAATTAACAATCCTATTAAACCACGTGGAAGATTTTGTACTACAAAATATAGAAATATATAATTGGTGTCATTTGTATCGGCTGTTTTATCTGCTTTTTTCATTATGGCAACAGCATCAGCGCGTATAACTTTTGTTTGCTTATCTATTTCTTTTAAAGAAGCCTGCGTGTTACGAATTTGTGACTCGTTTTTTTGATGTATGGCATCTACTAATTGATGCGTTTGAGTTTGCTTAATAGTATTTAATGAATCATTTTTTGTTTGCAAGGCAACAAATTCAGTTTTATAATCGGTTGCTAAAACTTTCTCAACCTCTTTTTGATTAAAGAAAACAGGTGATTGATAAAACATATAAAATACAAAAACCAAACTACCTACCATCAGAATTAGAAACTGCATAGGCACTTTTACCAACCCATTCATCAATAAGCCAATCCTGCTTTCTTTAGTGTTTTTGGCGGTTAAGTAACGCCCTACTTGTGATTGGTCGGTTCCAAAATAGGATAGAGCCAGGAAAAAACCACCAATTAAACCGCTCCAAATATTATATTTGTCTTTCCACCAATGCGAATCGGTAACGTTAATTTTTGTTTCAATAACATTTAGTTTGCCCATTTTACCGGCTACATGTAAAGCGTCTGAAAAGCTAACATTAGGCGGCAGCATGTGTACAACCATATAGCCTGCTAAAAACATGCCTATAAAAACAATGGCTAATTGTTGCATTTGTGTATAGGTAACCGCTTTAGTGCCACCACTAACAGTATAAATAATTAAAAAACCGCCCATAACTAAATTGGTATAATAAATATTCCAACCCAATAAGGAAGATAGAATAATAGAAGGCGCATAAATGCTAATGCCGGTTGATAGAGCCCGCTGAATTAGAAATAAAATAGAGGCTAAGGCGCGTGTTTTTAAATCGAATCGTTGTTCTAAAAACTCGTAGGCCGTGTACACTTTTAATTTATGATAGATAGGGATAAAAGTTACACATAGTACCACCATAGCTAAGGGTAATCCAAAATAGTATTGTACAAAACGCATTCCGTCGGTATAGGCTTGCCCCGGTGCCGATAAAAAAGTAATGGCACTTGCCTGCGTTCCCATGATAGAAAGCAAAATCAAAAACCAACTCATAGAGTTGCCGCTTTTAAAATAACCGTCTAAAGTCTTTTCGCTTTTGCTTTTATATACGCCATATGTAATTACAGCAAGCAGCGTTATAATAAGTACAAACCAATCTATTACACTCATGCAAATTGTTTTGTAAAAAAGTAAAAGAAAATAATTAGCAAAATTAATGTGCCTATAACTAATGTATATGCATTACGCCATTTTTTGCTTATAGAAGGTTTTTCTTCTTGCATTATTTATTGGTGGGGATACTAAGTAAATTTGCAAATAAACGATAAGCTCCCGGAACTCCAGCAGGTAACTCACGAAAGAACACCAAGCCTGTGTACACAAAATTTCCTTTTCCGTATTTGCCAATAATTAGGCTTCCTTCACTGGCTTTTTCATCGGGGTCGTTTATAGAAAATATGGTTTCATAGTTTTTATCTATATCGCTTGCAAAATAAATGCCTCGTTCTTGTACCCAGCCATCAAAATCCTTTTGTGTAATAATGTTTGGATAGTTTAAAACGGAATGTGTTGGGTTTATAAAACGTACTTCTGCATTATCATCTGTAACCCTATCTCTAGAAATTGCAAACGGATAAGGCCCTACTTTAGTTCCCACAGGTCCAATGCGACTATTGGTGTTATATTGTACAATTAGGTTTCCTCCATTTTTCACATACTCCATTAACTTAGTATAGTAAATCTGTAAACGCTCATTCGTGTTATAAGCTCGTATCCCAGTTACTATAGAACTGTATTTAGATAAATTTTCTTTCGCTAATAATTCGTCGGTAAGTATAGTAACATCATAACCAATTTGTTTTAAACAAGTAGGTACATCATCTCCAGCACCCGGAATATAACCAATAACATTGCCAGTCTTTTTTAAATCAATATGCACAAGCCCGGCTTCTGCGTCACTTAAAATAAATTGATAGGGTATATGGTCGTACTCAATGCGTTTTATACTTTTTGTAAATGTAGTACCGTCAATGCTTAGCATAGCTTGCAGTTTACCGTCCATGCTGTTTTTTTTAGGGGTTATGGTAGCTTCTACAATAGTTTCATCTCCATTAGCAGCTAATTTAAAGTCAGGGTTTTTAATTTGAACAATCCATCCTTCAGGCACTTTTAACTGCACGGTTCCATTTACATTAGTTGCATTGGCCTTTACAGTAAATGTAACATCTTTTGGATTATCTGAGTTAAACACAAACACCTTATCAGATATATTGATGGTGGCGGGCGGTAAAACTTCAAATGGTCGGTACACTTCTCCTTTTACAGGGTCGGTATATTTATAAACCAAACCCCTATCAATTTTTAAATTCAAATCGTAAATTGTTACATCAAAGGTTACTTTGGCAATGGCGTCATTTTCGGGTTTACCAATCAGTTGTTGGTTATTTACATTGTACATGCCTATAGCATGTTTTTCATTTAACCAATAAGGGTTAGAGAAGAGAGTAGTGGAGGCTAATTTTTCTTTGTGCTTAAATGTAAGTAATTCGTTTTGCTTCAAACTTTTGACTGTAATAGTATCTGTTTGGTTAAAAAAAGAAAGACTATTTAGTTTTACCTCGCAATTATTTCTGACGATAATTTGTGTTATAATGAAAACATCATTTCCTGGAACGGCTTTATATTCTGCTGCATAAGCTTCTGCCCATAAACCCGAGCAGGTAAATAAAAGCGTTTCGGTTTCTTTTAATTTCAGTTGTTTCCAATATTTAATGTTTGCATCGCTTTCATCTAACTGCTTAAACTGTTTATAAATGTCAACTAAAGCAGTAATGATTTTTTCGGGCGATTGCGGATTATATTTTTTAATGCAATCATCAATCATTTTTTGTAGGGAAGCAGTTGCAGTAAACCTTCCCCATGTTTGATTTATGCCCTCAAATAAATCTGCATTTGCTTTATCCCCTTTTAATTGTTTAAAATACTCTATACTCTCGCCTCTAATTTTAGCGGATCCAAAGCCTTGACTTTTATGCATAGATCTACTATCAGCGGCAATCTCTCCATAACTTTTACCCAATAATGGATTAAAAACACCCACGTCAATTTTTAATTGGTCGGGTGCGGTAGTATTTGTTCCTCCAAAATTAAAGGTGTTCCAAAAAATTCGTTTGGCTTGCCAAACTTGTGTGTAAGCTAATTGCTCAGGAAATTTGGTTGGGTCTGCTGCTGCATCAAACGCTTCTAAGGCTAAAATGGCTGAAGCTGTGTGGTGTCCATGTCCGCCTTCGCCCGTTGTAGGAAAACGACAAATAATAACATCAGGTTTAAATTTACGAATAGCTAAAACTACATCAGCCAGTATGCTGTCTTTATTCCAAATAGAAAAAGTCTCTTTCGGGTTTTTAGAAAAACCAAAATCGTTAGCGCGTGTAAAAAATTGTTCGGCGCCATCTATTCTGCGTGCAGCTAAAAGCTCCTGTGTACGTATCAAACCTAATAGTTCTCCCTGCTCTTTACCAATTAAATTTTGCCCCCCATCGCCTCGTGTAAGCGATAAATAACCGGTTCTTAAATTTCGCTCTTTAGCTAAATAACCTAATAGGCGAGTGTTTTCATCATCTGGATGGGCTGCTATGTACAATATGGAGCCAACTGTGTTTAATTTTTTTAATGATTGCAGTATCTCTGCCGAATTCATTTGAGGCGAATTCTGTGCTTGTACTAGTTGACAAATAAAATATATACCTAATAAAAAACCTCTCCTCATAAATCTAAATTATTAAGGGAGTAAATTAGAAAATAATAAGGAAACTGAAATATTAATTAATGTAAAATTGGGCGAATGCCTTAAAATAAAAAAGCCTCAATTATATAATTGAGGCTTTTAAATGGTAATAAATAAATATTACTTCAAATGTTTAGAAATGTGTTTAGCCATTTCAAACATAGATACTTGACCTTTACCACTAAATACTGGTTTTAGTTTAGCATCAGCGTTAATCATACGTTTGTTTTTGCTGTCTTGTAATTTATGTGCTTTAATATAAACCCATAATTTTTTTACTACCTCCGAACGAGGAATGGCTTTGCTTCCAACAACTTCAGCAAGTGCAGCGCTTGGTGTATATGGTTTTAGAAGTGCAGGATTTAATTTACGTTTAGTTTTTTTAGCTGGTGCTTTTTTCACAACTTTTTTAGTTGCTTTTTTTACTGCTTTTTTTGCCATAGTGTTTTTTATGATTAAGTTTAAATTATACTATAAGCCAAATATATAAAATCTTTCTACGCAATAGAAAAACCTTATTTATTTGTATTAACAAATTATCCCAAATAAGTAAAAACCTAAAACTTCTTTTCACCCGGTTGGTTAGGGTTTAATAAATTTTGCCCCCACTTATTTTTAATTAGAATAGAAATAAATATGTGTGTTTTAATAAAATAAATATGGTTGAATGGCTTTATGCATAAGCTGTTCAGGGTTTTTTAATATTAGCACATGAATTTAAAAACAAGTGCGCTATTTTCTCTCCTTATCACTAAGGTTATTTCAAAATAATCTTTCCCGTTTGTGTAATTACTAAGGTAAAATGTGTTGATATCATATCTCGTTCTAAGGGAAATATTACCTTTTTCGACCCTTACTTGCATAATAATTGCATCTTTTAGTTGCAATAGAAAACCTATATTTGATTAATAGAGTGTTTTTAGTAACGTAAACTTATATAGTGCATTTTAAAAAAGCAGACGTGTTGTTCTATTAAAGCACTAAACTTTAAATTAGATGATGAGGCCTTTACTTGAAATAATAAAATATACAGGATATGCTTTTGGGTTGTTCTTGTGTTTGGTTTTGCTTTATCTGCTTGCTGCTTATATAGTATCACGGATATCGGTTAACGGTAATAAAACAAATAGTGTTGCTGATATAGAAATCTATATTCTTACCAATGGTGTTCATACAGATTTGGTTCTCCCGATAAAAAGTGATGAAATGGATTGGAGTAAAGCAGTTAAGTTTGAAAACACCGTAGCAAAAGACACTCTAATGAAATACATTGCTTTTGGTTGGGGCGATAAAGGGTTTTATCTTGAAACCCCTAATTGGTCAGATTTGAAAATGAGTGTAGCTTTTAAGGCTATGTTTTATTTGGGAAAATCTGCCATGCACACAACATTTTATAAAGAAATGAATGAAGGTGAAACTTGTGTGAAAATTAAACTTAGTATTAGTGAGTATAAGCAGTTGAATGAATATATTAGGGCCAGTTTTCAAATAGATACTAATGGTAGTTTTATACACATTAAGAATCATAGTTATGGAGACAATGATTCTTTTTATGAGGCTAAAAGAGTTTATGGCTTGTTTTATACTTGCAATACATGGACAAATAATGGACTTAAAGCCTGTGGGCAAAAAGCTTGCCTGTGGACTCCCTTTGACAAGGGTATATTTTATCAGTATCGCAAATAAATTTTAATAAATGAAAAAACGAGGTTTACTTTTTATAGGCTTGGTTGTTGCTTTAACCACATTAAATTCTTGCTCCAACAAAACAGAAAACGAAAAACCGTTGCTCTACTTTGATAATGTAGATCAGGGAATCCAAAACGGAGGCGTGAAAATAGTTGCCATAGAAACGCCTAAAGGAAAATTTAATGTATGGACAAAGCGAATTGGTAATAATCCAAAAACAAAAATACTATTATTAAATGGTGGTCCCGGATGCACACATGAGTATTTTGAATGTTTAGAAAGTTTTTTGCCAAAAGAGGGAATTGAATTTATTTATTACGACCAACTTGCTTGCGGAAATTCTGATAACCCGAAGGACACATCCCTTTATAGTTTACCTCGTTATGTGGAAGAGGTAGAGCAATTACGCGTGGCTTTAAAGCTTGATAAAAGCAATTTTTATTTGCTTGGACACTCTTGGGGCGGTATACTGGCTATGCAGTATGCGCTAAAATATCAAGCTAATTTAAAAGGACTTATCATTTCTAACATGATGGCGAGCTGCCCTAAATATGGAAAATATGCTGATGAAGTTTTAGCAAAGCAGATGGATGCTGCTGTATTAGATACGATACGTGCTATTGAGAAAAAAGGCGACTTTAAAAACCCGACCTATATGCAATTACTGTTGACAAATTATTATAGCAAACACATTTGTCGTTTACCCGAATATCCAGAACCGGTAGCTCGGTCGTTTAATAAATCGAATACTGAGCTTTATACTATTATGCAAGGACCAAGCGAGTTTGGCATATCTGGCAAACTAACTAATTGGGACGTGAGCAATGAATTAAAAAACATTCGGGTACCGACACTTGTTATTGGGGCTACTTATGATACGATGGACCCCAAATATATGGAGTGGATGAGTCAACAAATTCGGGGCGCTCAATTTTTGCTATGTGCAAATGGAAGCCACATGTGTATGTATGATGATCAACAAACGTACATAGATGGATTGATAAAATTTTTAAAGACAGATAAATAATTATATTTCCTCTATAATTTTTTCTAATTCGTTATCCCATCTGCTCTTTAAATCATCATTCCAAATAAGCAGGTTTTTCATATATAAAGAAAGTTCTGTTTTATATTTCTTTACCGTAGCAATGTCAAAATAAAGTAAACCAGTTCTACGGATAAAAAAATCAGATGGTGTCACACACATTTCTTTTTCAATGGCATAAATTAATTGGGCACGAAGTATAATGGGTAACTCACTTTCTTCTTCTTTCAGTTTTTCAATGATTGCATAAAGCTCATCTGTATTAGATCCATAACGATTTATTAATTTTTCACTCTCGTTGGTAGATAAACCCAGGGTAGTTCCTTGTGTGATTTTACTTTTTACAAATGTTAAAAAACTAAGTTCTTTATTTATTTTTCCACCCGAAAGCTGAATTTTATCAGTCGTGCAATCAGCTAAATTTCTTTTAGTATTACTTGCATGTTTTTTTGCAACAATATCTACCACACGTTGCGCCATTTTTCGATAACCGGTAAGTTTTCCGCCGGCAATCATAATTAACCCTGAATCGAAAATAAACACTTCATCTTTTCGCGAAATTTCGGATGGGCCTTTACCGGGCTTGTTTATTAAAGGGCGTAATCCTGCCCAACCTGATTCTATATTGGTTAAACCCAATTTGCTTTCAGGAAAACAATCGTTCACACATTTTAAAAGATAATTTTTATCTTCTAAAG
Organism: Bacteroidia bacterium; assembly: GCA_035484495.1. GTDB lineage: Bacteria > Bacteroidota > Bacteroidia > B-17B0 > Aurantibacillaceae > PALSA-968. The sequence goes on from DATHOW010000225.1 coordinate 10,423, forward strand.
TAATTTTAGGGTTTACCAAATCTCCTTCATAAAACGTATCGGTTGTTCCTATATATGTTTTTTCATCTCTAGGAATAACAAAAATCATTCGTTTATCATGTGTATCAAAATAAGCTGATTGCTTAACAGGTAGTTTTTTTGCATCAACAACTATATGAACGCCTTTTGTGATGTGTAATTTATGCGCTTCGTGTTTTTTCTCTAAATCATCTGTATCGTCTACCCAAGGACCTGTTGCATTAATAACATAGCTTGCCTTTATTTCGTATGCTTTATTAGTAAGCTGATCTATAACCTTAACACCCGTAATTTTATCGCCTGTATAAATAAACTCAACTGCTTTTATGTAATTAATGGCAAGGGCGCCTCTGTTAACTGCTTCTTTAAGCACTTCAATAGTAAGTCGTGCATCATCGGTTCTGTATTCGTAAAAAACAATTCCACCTAATAAATTGTCTTTTCGTAATAAAGGTTCGGTGGCAAGTGTTTCTTCAACGCTTAAAACTTTATGTAACTCACTTTTTTTTACCCCTGCCAACCATTCGTAAAACCACATGCCAAATCGCGCAGAAAATTTACCCAATGACCCATTTTTTACAATAGGCAAAAGCATTTGCTCGGGTTTTGTAAGATGTGGGGCTATGCGGTGTATAATTTCGCGCTCTTTGCCAACTTCGGCAACTAATTTAAATTCTAATTGCTTTAAATAACGTAATCCACCATGAATTAATTTTGTTGAACGCCCCGAGGTACCCGAAGCAAAATCCTGCATTTCTATCAAAGCGACTTTTAACCCTCGGGCAGTTGCGTCTAAGGCAATGCCTGCGCCTGTAATTCCTCCGCCAATTATTAAAACGTCAAACGAGGAATTATTCATTTGCTCGATAATAATGTTTCTGTTTTTTGCTGAGAAAGAATCCAAGGGTTATAAGTTTTTTATTATTTCAATTACTCTGTTTGGGTAATCGCTAATTATGCCATCAACACCTAGTGCTAGTAGTTTTTTTATATCGGCTACTTCGTTTACTGTCCAGGGTGTAAGTTTCATATTTTGATTATGAACGCTTTTTACAAGTACTTCATCCACTAAATAAAAATCAGGACTATAAGTGTTTGGAATGAAACCCAATCGTTTTAAGTTAATCTCTAACCCATCTTCGTTTTCAACCAACAAAGCTATTTGTATGGTTGGGTGTTTCTTTTTTATTTCCTGCAAAACTCTAACATCAAACGATTGGAGATTTATTCGTTCTGTAATTTTATGCTTTTCAATCTCAGTATATACAAGCTCAACAAATGTTTTTGGCTCGGGGTTAAATACATTATCTTCTCCTTCTTCGCTTTTTATTTCGATGTTGTATTTTATAGGGGGTAATTTATTTTCGCGAACAAATGCCTCAACTTTTTTAATTACATCAGTAAGTAAGGGTTTATGTTCTGTAAATTTTTTTTGTGATGGAAACTCTTTATTGCCTCTTATGCCACTATCATACGTTGCAATTTCGGCATAAGTCATTTTATATAAGTTATATTTCTCCCTCGAGTTTGCTTCAATTTCTTTCCCGTCGGGGCGGATACAAAAAACTTCATTCATCCAGGCCTCGTGCGAAATAACTACTTGATGGTCTTTAGATATAACAACATCCATTTCTAAGGTGTTAACCCCCAATTTAACGGCTTCAATAAAAGCGGTTATAGTATTTTCGGGAAACAAACCCCTTGCGCCACGATGGCCTTGAATGTCTATTTTTTTATGCATTATTGATAGACTTATTTAGATAGAATGTTCTTACCAAATATAACAATATTTTAGGGTTTTATCCAACTACTTTTGCTAATTGATTTGTATGTTTGTGCCGTTTTAGAATAGTCCCATTTAGTTAAAAATAGTATGCTAAAAATAGTTAAGAAAACAATAAAAATTCTGCTCGTTTTAATTTTGGTGCTGTGCTTGGCTGCAGTTTCTATTCCGTTTTTATTTAAAGATAAAATAAAGGCTAAGTTGCTTACCGAAATAGATAAAAATATAAATGCCCGAGTAGATTTTTCGGAATTAAGTTTTTCTTCTATAAAAAAATTCCCTCATTTTGCCATAACCTTACATAACCCTTCTGTTATTGGCATTAACGAATTTGCAGGAGATACTTTTATTGATGCCAAGGAAATAAGTATATCGCTTAATATTTACAAATTAATAAAAGGGCAAGGGATAGAAATAAGAAGCATTGATTTAGAAGACCCCTTGATTTATGCTCGTATAAATAAATCCGGAAAGGCTAATTATGATATTGCAAAAACAGATACTTCAACTAAAACAACTTCTACCGGAAAGAGTGTGGAAGTTGCTATTGATAAATGGGCTATTAATAACGGTAGAATTGTGTATGATGATAAATTACAAAAAACCTATATAGAGATAGGAGGCTTGTACCATAGTGGATCAGGTGATTTTAAGCAAGAAATATCTGACTTAGACTTAACTACTAAAGTAAATGACTTAACTGTTGAATATAATGGTATACGTTATTTTACTAAAAAACTATTTGCTGCCGATTTGCAAATGGAAATGAATTTAAAAGAAAAGAAATTTATTTTTAAAGACCACAACTTTCAGCTGGGAGAATTTAAATTTGGTTTTGCGGGCTATTTTAAATTGCTTGATAGCGGTTATGAAACTGATTTAAAGTTTATAGTTGCCGAAACCAACTTTAAAAATTTACTTTCTTTATTACCGGGCATCTATCAAAAAGATTTAAAAGGCATCGAAACCAAAGGCAATTTTGCCTGCAATGGTTTTATAAAAGGGGTATATGATGTTAAGGATAATAAAGTGCCTGCATTTCATATTGATTTAAAAGTTATAGATGCATTATTTAAATACAGTCATTTACCTAAAGCCTTAGAAAAAATAAATTTTGATTTTGTAGCCGATAACCCGGATGGAAACCCGGAACATAGCACGTATAACTTAAAAACATTTCATGTTGAAATTAATAAGGAGCCTATACATGGTAGCTTATGCGTTAAGGGTAAAAAACATATGTATGTTACAGCTGATATTAAACTAAAAGCTGATTTAGCTGAAATAGAAAAAATGTACCCTATAGATGGCTTAGTTTTAAGAGGCATACTAAATTCTGAAATTAAAGTAAATGGCAGGTACAGTGATTCGCTTAAACTATTTCCTAATGTGGATGCCTTTTTTAATTTAGAAAAGGGTTATGTAAAATCTAAAAGCTCTCCGCTTGACATGGATAGCATTCAATTCAATGCCGAAGTGGTTAACAACACAGGGCAAATTGCTGATACACGGGTTAGTTTAAATAATCTTACTTTTTTGTTAGATGATGAACCTTTTGTAATGAGCGGAACGGTATCTGATTTAAAAGATTACACCTATAATATAAAAGCGGATGGCTTACTTGATTTGGCAAAGCTTACACAAATTTATCCTATTGCCAACACAAGTTTAAAAGGAACGCTTAATTTTGATTTGAGTGCCGAAGGCAATCTTACGGAAATAGAAGCTAAACAATATGCTCAACTAAAAACAAATGGTACATTAGAAGCTAAAAACGTATCGTATAAAAATACAGATATAGCATTTCCTATTCATATAGATGATGCTCTGTTTACGTTTACGCCCGATAAAATTGTGCTTAACAGGTTTCAGGCAGAGTTTGGTAAAGGTAATGTAACCCTAAGCGGGCACTTATATAACTATATTCCTTATATAATTAAAAACAATGCACCTATTAAGGGAGACCTTACTATGTATTGTGATACGTTGGATTTAAATGAGTGGTTCCCAAGTAGTGTAAGTACAAATACTACGCAGGTCACAAAACGAGATACAACAAAAGCAACCGCTAGTTCAAATAACAAACAGCCCGAAGTGTTGGTTATTCCGGGTAACATTGGTTTTGTAATAGACTCTGATATTAAAATGGTAAAATTTGGTCAGATGGATATAGCTAATTTAAATGGTGAAATAAGAGTAGAGAATGGCATTTTAACATTGAATGAAACGGGCTTTAACACGCTCGATTCGAAAATGAGTGTAAGTGGAGATTATAATACAAGAGATAATAAACACCCTTTGTTTGATTTGGACGTAAACATTGATAAGCTAGATTTTAATAAAGCCTACAAAACCTTTGTTGACCCAAAAGGAACTTGCCCTGCTGCAGGTAATTTTTCTACTAAATATGCCATTAAAGGAGAGCTAACGCCGGGCTTCTCTCCAATATACTCAACACTTATTGGTAGTGGAAATATTATTATAGATAGTGTGTCGGTTAAAGGCATGAAGTTGATGAATCATATAAAAAATGTATCGAAAAAAGAAGAGTTTAAAGATCCTAAGCTTGCTGATGTTACTATAACTACTGAAATTAAAAAAGGAAAGGTTCTTATTTATCCGTTTACATTTAAAGTAAGTAAATTTTTAACGGAAGTTGAAGGCGAGCAAGGCTTAGAAGATGAGACAATAAATTATTCTATAAAATTATCTGTCCCTCCATTTAGTAGATTAAAAATTCCGATTAGCATTAAAGGCACGTCAGATAAGCCTATTATAAAAATGGGTAAAGGATTTGACAATTCAGATTTTGATAAGTTATAAAAGCAGTAATATTATTTCTTGCTTCTGCCTTTTGCTACTGCGGTGGCAGTCCAAGGGTCTTCGGGCCAAGCGTGTTTAGGGTATCTGCGTTGTAGTTCTTTTTTTACTTCGTGATATAAGTTATCCCAAAAGCTTTTTAAATCACTAGTAACTTGTACAGGCTTATAACCCGGAGACAACAAATGTAAATTCACTTTTACTTTCCCGTTATTAAGTGTGGGCGTATCGCTTAAACCAAACACTTCTTGTAACCGAACTGATAGCACAGGTGTTGCACCATGTGCAAAATATTCTATGGTTATTTTAGAACCACTAGGCACTTCAAAAGTGGCGGGTACTAATTTATGTAAGGCACTTTGTTTTTCATAATCTAAACTATTTAATAAAGCTTCCGCTAAATCAACACGTTTTAAATCTTCGGGCTCGCGTACATTTGTTAGGTAAGGCCCCAACCAGGTTTGTGCGTTAGCAAATAATGTGCTACTTGTTACATCGGGCCATGCATCTTGTTCATTCCATACACGTAAACTTAATATACGGTTTTGTAAACGAGTAAAGTTCTCGCTTACGTTTAATAAGCTAGTAGCTTCCTTTTCAAGTGCTTTACAAATAGCTGCAACGCGTTGCTCTTCATTTGGTTTTGCTAGCGGTTTAGATTTTAAAACAATGCTTCCTATTTTTAATTCTTTGTTGGCAAGCAAGCCACCTTTGCGTGTGTCCCACACAATAGTATCTTCTTCTCTTACCATGCTAATTAAATCTTTTGGATTGAGTGGCGCAGCTAAAAATATTTTCCCTAAGCCATCACGCAAATCCATATTAGCTACTGCTAACCAAGGCTGATGTGCTAAATCGTCTTTATGTCCTGCTGTTGCAATTTTACCATTGGCTAATTGAAAGGGCGCGTTGTTTCCTGGTCTAGCCGAAGCTATACGCTCAGGATAAGCAAAAGCAAGTAGTAGCCCGGCATCGTAAGCATCATACAAGGCGTTTGAAACTTCTATCTTCAAAAGTTTACGGTACGAAGCGGCATTTTTTTCTATACGCGCAAAACGATTTCCGTTGTTGTTTTTTCGTTCTCGCCTCAAAGCTTCTATGCGTAAATTAATATCGATGCCGCTATCTCTTGGCAAAGGATCTCGTTCTTCTAACAAAGCAGCTATATCAGTAGCCAGTTGTTTCATCTCTATAGTTTCTGCTTTTAGCAACATGTGTGCTATACGCGGATGACAAGCTAATTGATGTATTTGCTTGCCATGTTCGGTAATTCGATTGTTTTCTAATGCAGCTATTTGATGCAAAGTTTCTGAAGCCTGATTTAACGAAGCTTTTGGTGGCGGTGTTAGCCAGGTAAGTTGGTTTATATCACTCACACCCCATTTGGCCATATCTAATACTAAGGAAGTTAAATCGGCTTCCATAATTTCGGGTACACGATGTTCGGCTAAACGATTGTGCGTGGCCATAGTCCATAAACGATAACACACACCTTCGCTTAAACGCCCTGCGCGCCCTGCACGTTGGTCGGCTGCATCTTTAGAAATGCGAATGGTTTCTAATCTTGATAAACCCGATTTTACATCAAAGCGCGATGTGCGTGCAAAACCACTATCTACTACAATTTTAATTCCTTCAATAGTTAAACTAGTTTCTGCAATAGAAGTAGCTAATACAATTTTTCGTTTGCCTTGTTTGTTTGGAAAAATGGCTAAATGTTGTTCGTGTTGTGGTAGCTGACCGTATAACGGATGAATTTTAAAATCACTTAATAAAGAACTAAGTATATCGGCACATTTTTTTATTTCGCCCTCGCCGGGTAAAAATACCAAGGCGTCACCGGGTTTTTCGTTAACTGCATTAACTACAGCGCGTGCGGTTAATTCGGGTAAAAGAGTTTCGTCGGCTTCACCTGCATAAATAACTTCTACCGGATACTGCCTGCCTTTGCTTTCAATAAGTGGTGCTTTTAATAATTGTTGTAACTGCGGCATATTTAAAGTAGCCGACATAATTAAAATACGCAAATCTGGGCGTAGTACTTGTTGAGCCTCGCGGCATAAAGCCATCGCCAAATCGGCTTGCAAATTGCGTTCATGAAACTCATCAAAAATAACTAAGCCAACTTCTTCTAATGCATTATCGCCATGTAACATGCGGGTTAAAATACCCTCAGTAACTACTTCAATTTTTGTTTGCTTGCTAACTTTCGTGTCTAATCGTATACGGTAACCAATGGTTTGTCCAACTTCTTCATTAAGTAAAGATGCCATGCGCCATGCAATAGTTTTTGCAGCCAAACGCCTTGGTTCAAGCATAATAATTTTTTTGCCTTGTAGCCAGGTTTCTTCAAACAAAGCCAATGGCAGTAAAGTACTTTTACCTGCACCTGGTGGCGCATTAACTAATAGTGTATTGTTAATAGATAATTGCGCTCTTACCTCATTAATAATTTCGGTAACGGGTAAATCAATATCAAAGGGATTAAATAACAAATCTGCTTTTTTATAAGGCAGCAAAAATACTAAACTTATAGGTAGTTGCTATGAGAATGATTGTGTTTATGGCTATTAAATATTCTTTTCTAATTTGTTTTGAGCACCGATAAGGGTGTTTTTGCATAATGCGTTTATTTAAATTTAATATTAAGAAAATTGCTTTAGCCTTTTTCCTGCTTGTAAATTATTCTGTTTTCGCGCAAAAAAAGCAATATCCTGATGGGCATGATGGCTTTGTGAGTTTGCCTCTAGGCGATATCTCTTTTGCCGATACGGTAATAAGTTATAAAGTCGGTAACCCGGCACCTATTCAACATAATTCAAACCCGCAAGATGCTGTGGGCGTTCCTGATTTTAATGCAGGCTCCGCTGGATTTGCAATCCCCCTTCGAAATGACAAGGGTGTTTATTGGGTTTAACAGCAATTGTAATACTTCATTCCAAATATTGTACTATTCCATATTGTTTGTACTTTTACAAAAAAATATAAAACATGAGAGACGTGCCCCCATTAAACCCAAAAATTACGCTGAAGGATATACAAGAAGATGCCATGCGCCATCTTAACTGGCTTCGTAACCCCGATACGCATGATGCTTGCGAAGCCTATCGCATAACCGACGACACCCCGCTGCCTGAGCCTGTGCCCGTTATAACCATTAACGATGAAATTATTAGTACCGAGGGTAACCTAACCACCATTAGCGGTGCCAGCAAAAGTGGTAAGAGTGCTTTTACAAGTATATTGTTAGCCGGTGCCATAAGCACTGATGGGTTTATTGATGGCTTAGAGTTTGTAAACGTGCAAGCTAACGCAAGTAAAAAAGCTGTTATACACATTGATACCGAGCAGGCAAAGCACAAGCACAAAAATAATTTGCGCTCTGTTATTAAACGCGCCAACATGGATAAGTGTCCTGATTATTTTTCATCCTATAACATACGCCAGTTAGAGGTTGCGCAATACACCGAAATAACCACACAAATTTGTGAAAGAGCCCTGCGGAAACATGGCGGCATACATTTAATGGTTATAGATGGCATTGCCGATTTTATTAAAGATGTAAACGATGCCGAACAAAGCACCACTATTGTAAAATATTTTGAAGAGCTTGCCATAAAATACCAAACGCCCATTATTGTAATAGTACACACCAACCCCGGTACCGATAAAGAGCGTGGGCATTTAGGCAGTCAGTGTCAACGTAAGTGCGAAAGTTTATTGATGGTAAAAACCGAAGGCAACATATCGTTTATTGAGCCTAAGCTGTTACGCATGGCAGGCAAAGCCAATATACCCGCCATACAATTTATGTATGATAAAGAGCGAGGTTATCATGTAGGTTGTGGTATAAAAACTGAAATTGTGGTTGATAAAAATGCTATTAGACTAGATGCCATACGAGCTATTTGTAAAACGGTGTTTAGCGGGCAAGTAGCGTTGAGTTATCATCAAGCAATTAATGACATTATGCAGCAAACTAATAAAGGCTTGGTAACAGCAAAAAATTATTTTGCTGATATGAAGGCTCATAATATGATAATTAAAGGAGATGATAAAAGCTGGAGATTGAATTCTAACTCTGATGAAGTGGTATAATGGTACAATTGTGCTATACACATTGTACCATTATACCACTTTGTACACAAATAAAAATATATAAATAAAAAAAATACATATATATAAATACTGGTATAGTGGTATAATGGTACAGTTGCCCCTAGGCAAACTGTACCATTATACCACTTACATACAAATGGAAATATATATATAAAATACATATAGTAGTGGTATAACAGTACAATGTGCCTAGGGGCAACTGTACCATTACACCGCTTTTATAAAATTTAGTAGCTTTGTTTTGGATTTAGCCACAACAATTATGAAGATAAGAGCATTTTACATTATAATTTTAATTGTGGCAGCAAGCTTGAGTTGTAAAAAACACACGCCTACTTCAAGTCCTGCTCCCGCTCCTGTTACAAATACACCACCACCACCGTACAATAATTGTTCAA
>DATHOW010000226.1:0-9860 GCA_035484495.1 Bacteroidia bacterium
GCCCAATGGATATGGTGGTAAAATCGGTTGCCAACAAATCGGGTAATAAAATTTACATCATTCAGAATGTTGATCGTAAAATAAATTTAGAGAACATAGCTAAATCAAAACAGCTAACGTTTAACGATTTATTACACGAAATGGAAACCATTGTTTTTTCGGGTACTAAACTTAACATCAAATATTACTTAGATGAAAATATGGATGTTGAGAAGCAAGAAGAAGTAATTGAATATTTCCGCGACTCTACTTCAGACTCTATCGAAGCAGCTCTTAAAGAATTAGGCGCTGATGATTACACCGAAGAAGAAGTACGTTTAATGCGCATTAAGTTTTTAAGCGAGTACGCTAACTAAACCACTCTCTATAATTAAAACTAAAGGGCTTACAATAAACTGTAAGCCCTTTTTTTATGCCTGAAAATTCATGCAATAAAAAAACCGCTCCGTAAAACGAAGCGGCTTTTGTTTTTAAGCTTTATTACATTAAGCTTTTACACTTGCTCTAATAATATTTAAAGCACCACCCGCTTTAAACCACTCAATTTGCTGAGCGTTGTAACTATGGTTAGCTTTAATTTCATCTTTAGTTCCATCTTTATGTGTAAACACAACAGTTAATGGCACACCCGGTGCAAAAGAAGTTAAGCCAAGGATATCAATTGTATCATCTTCTTGTATTTTATTGTAGTCTTCTTTATTGGCAAAGGTTAAACCTAACATGCCTTGTTTTTTCAAGTTAGTTTCGTGGATGCGGGCAAATGATTTTACCATTACCGCACGCACACCCAAGAAACGTGGCTCCATAGCCGCGTGTTCACGAGATGAGCCTTCGCCATAGTTTTCGTCGCCAATAACAATTGAACCTATGCCTTGTGCTTTATAAGCACGTTGCACTTTAGGCACTTCGTTATAGCTTCCATCTAACTGATTTTTTACGCTGTTTGTTTTATCGTTATATGAGTTAACAGCACCAATTAGCATGTTGTTTGATATGTTATCTAAATGGCCACGATACTTTAACCAAGGACCCGCCATAGAAATATGGTCGGTAGTACATTTTCCTTTTACACGAATTAATAATTTCAAGCCATGTAAATCTGTTCCTTCCCAAGGTTTAAAAGGGGCTAATAATTGTAAACGGTCGCTTTCTAAGCTTACTTTAATTTCTACTCCTTTACCATCAGCAGCCGGTGCCTGGTAACCTGCATCATCTACCGCAAAACCTTTGGTTGGTAATTCATCACCAGTTGGTGCATCAAATTTAACCTGCTTGCCTTCTTCGTTGGTTAACGTATCAGTTAGTGGGTTAAATCCTAAATCGCCGGCAATGGCAAGTGCTGTTACAATTTCAGGCGATGCTACAAACGCGTGTGTGTTTGCGTTACCATCCTGACGGGCAGCAAAGTTTCTATTAAATGAATGTATAATCGTGTTTTTTTCTTTTTTATCAGCACCCGGTCTGTCCCACATTCCAATACATGGTCCGCAAGCGTTAGAAAAAACCTCAGCACCAATTTTATTGAAGGTGTCAATAAAACCATCGCGCTCAATAGTAAAACGCACTTGTTGAGAGCCCGGTGTGATTGTAAATTCTGCTTTTGCTTTTAATTTTTTATCCGATGCTTGTTTAGCTAATGATGCCGCACGCGAAATGTCCTCGTATGATGAGTTGGTACAAGACCCTATTAAACCTACTTGTACATTCATTGGCCAGCCTTTTTCGGTAGCTACTTTTTTCAATTGAGAAATTGGTGTAGCTAAATCCGGTGTAAAAGGACCATTTACATATGGCTCTAATTCAGATAAGTTAATTTCAATTACTTCATCAAAATATTTTTTAGGATCAGCGTAAACTTCTTTATCACCTGTTAAATGCTCTCTAATTTTGTTTGCTAAATCAGCTACATCGGCACGGTTAGTAGCGCGTAAATAACGCTCCATCGAATCGTCGTAACCAAAAGTTGAAGTAGTTGCTCCAATTTCGGCACCCATGTTTGCAATAGTGCCTTTACCTGTACAGCTAAGCGATTCAGACCCTTCGCCAAAATATTCTACAATTTTATCGGTACCACCTTTAACAGTTAAAATACCGGCTACTTTTAAAATAATATCTTTTGCCGAGCACCATCCGCTAAGTTTACCGGTTAGTTTAACACCAATAAGTTTTGGCCATTTTAACTCCCAAGCTAAACCTGCCATTACATCGCAAGCATCAGCACCGCCAACACCAATTGCCACCATGCCTAAACCACCTGCATTTACTGTATGACTATCAGTGCCAATCATCATTCCACCCGGGAAAGCATAATTCTCTAACATTACTTGGTGAATGATACCGGCACCCGGTTTCCAGAAACCAATGCCGTATTTATTTGTTACCGACGATAAAAAGTCGTAAACCTCTTTATTTACTTTAATGGCTCTATCTAAATCGGGTTTTGAATTATCTTTTGCTGTAATTAAATGGTCGCAATGCACAGTAGATGGTACAGCCACTTTTGGACGACCAGCCTGCATAAACTGTAACAAAGCCATTTGAGCCGTTGCATCCTGCATGGTTACTCTATCCGGAGCAAAATCTACATACGAAGATCCGCGACTAAAATTTTCAAATTTTTGATCGGCATGTAAATGCGAAAACAAAATTTTCTCTGATAAAGTCAAAGGGCGACCCAACGCTTTGCGGGCTGCTTCAATGCGCGCAGGCATTGCTGCATACACCTTTTTAATCATGTCAATGTCAAAAGCCATAGTTTATTATTTATAGGTTAAAAATGCGATTTTAATTTGCAGCCCAAATTTAGTTATTATACCACAAATAAGGCAGGAAATAGGGGAAATTATTTCTCCCCACCCAATTCCAATGGGTTATTTAGACCTATTTTTAATAAATAGAGCTGTTTAAGGGAAAACCGCAAATAAAAAAGTATTTTTCTTTAATATTGTGTGGATGGCTTTATGTAGTTTTATTACGCATATAAACAAGTTAGGGGCAAGCAAAATTTGACAGGAGTAGCATGAATAAAAAATTGACTGAATTTTTATCTGTATTTAAGCCCAAGCAAATTAGAGCTTGCATAATGTCAGATAATAAATTGCAAATAGCAATAAAAGAGGTTATTCATTCCTATAACTTATCTGATTATAATTTTGACGTTAATAAACCTGTTAAACCACAAGAGAATCATTTGTTTGATAAAAATTTAGTATCGGACATAAAATCTTTAATAAAAAAAGAAATTGGACTATCCTCACGTTGGTTCTTAATTATAGACTTGCAAATAGCAATATATAATTTACCAGACAAATTATCAATCACCCACTTTCTTGATTTTGGAGAACACCTTCAATGCAGAAAAATTAAAGTTTATAGAATAGCCGACCAAAAAATTACATCATTAGACAAAATAAATTTTGATATAATTCAATTAGCAGCAGAAAGATGCAATTATTCACCTTCGAATATTCCGACTAAATATTATGAGTAGTTTTTTTATTATTGATTTGCCCCAACGGTTTGGGCGGCAGTTTGGCAACGGTGGTAAAACTGAATTAAGAATACATTAAGGTTACTTAACTGCAATAACCGAAATTTCTACATTCACATTTAAAGGCAAGCCCAAAACAGCCACAGTTTCACGAGCAGGAAAATTACCATTAAAAAATGAGCCGTAAACCTCGTTTACATCTCCAAAAACATCCATGCTTCTTAAAAAAATAGTGGTTTTTACAATATGGGTAAAATCCATTCCTGCTTCGGTAAGTATCGCGTTAACGTTTTGCATTACTTTTTTTGTTTCACTTTTTATATCGCTTAAAATTAACTCGCCGGTTTTAGCATCTTTTGCTACCTGACCCGATACAAAAAGCATACTGCCCGGTGTGGCTAAATTAGCGTGCGAGTATGGCCCAATAGGCGCAGGGGCATTTGCTGAAGTAATAACTTTTTTCATACGTAAAAAGATTTGTTCTCAAAACTAACAATTACCAAAGATTAAAGAAAGTGTTATCTTTAAACAAAGTTTTTCGGTAATTGGGCTCGGTGTTTGTAACACCCAACTGTTAAGCCGTTGGACGTTAACGGTAATATATGAGGCGAAATAATTACATATTAGCAATAATTTTAATTTTGACTTTTGGGACAGCATTCGCTCACGAAGACTTTTGGACATTTGCTGACTACGGGAATGTTAAAGTAAGAATAAAGACAGGATTTGACTACGAAGAAATAAACAAAGCATTCATTATTGGACAGCTTGCAGAGAAGTTATCAAAAGAGTTAAATTACTCAGGTCCAATTTTTTTAGATTTTAATCATCACTATACAGGAGAATGCAAACCAGCATATTTTATTTCATATGACAAAGGAAAGATAGATTACACATGGGAAAGTACTACAAAAGAAAAGGACTACTTAAAGGCGAATGCAATAGTTGTAAGGCAAGTAAGCAGACGGTTCGATGTTATTTCTACTTTAAAGCTTTTAGAATATTCTATTAGCAATATTTTTTCAATCAAAACTTCGCAGAAACAAATTGAATACAATGAGAATTATTGCCAATGGCGAATAAATACAATTGATACTAATATCATTAAAAAAATAATTAATGCTCCCGCAAGTGAATTATTAACAAATATTTTAAAAACCAGAATTGAGAGGCAAGAACAAACTGAATACAAATACAGTACTACATATTATTTTCAAAACAACATCTATACGATTTATAATAACAATTTTGACAAAACAAAAACCGATATATTAACTCTTCCATGTGTTTACCAAATCATAGAAACTGATTTTTCAGGTACTTTGATATTTGATACAGATAGTTCATTTTATAATGTAAAATATGACCCATCAAATAAGAGTTATGACCTATCATCTAAGTATATAATTCATAACAAAGGCAATTTATATCCATTTCAACCATTTACATCTGGGGCTTTGCTCTCCTATTTCTTAGAAAATAAAGTGAAAAAGGAAAAATAATACTACTGCTAACAACGGTGGCATAGACTGAATTAACTATTAAAACAACACCACTTTATATTTTGCAGCCATTTTTTGTAACTGCTCATCGCTTACTTGGTGTACGTTTTTGTTACCGTGTCGGTTTTCAACCGTAAGTACAAAAATTTGGTAATTGTGTTGTGCGGCCAGTTTAAAATAAGGTTCCAGCTCCCACTCTATAGTAAAGGTGTTATCAATAAATATTTTTCCGGCACCCTGTTTAATGCTGTTAAGCGTTTGCTCTTCGCATTGTTTGTAAGCAAGGTGGTTTTTTTCAAACTCAAAATTATAGGCGCCTGTTTCGGCATCTGTAAAATAAGCATCAATAGAGTGTATGGGATACTTTCCTTCCTCGCTTAACAGTTTTGCCAACGTAGTTTTTCCGCTACCGGGCAAACCTCTAAGTAAAATAAGCGCAGGCATTTTTAAAACTCAATCAGTATCTGTCCTTTTTCAACAGCTACACCTTTTTTAACGGCAACTTTTTTTACTTTACCATCGGTAGGAGATTTTAAAATGTTTTCCATTTTCATGGCTTCTAAAACTATCAGTGCGTCTCCTTTTTTAATTTCCTGTCCGTCTTCAACCAAAATATTCAACACCAAGCCCGGCATAGGTGCTTTAATGTTTGATACTTTAGTAACCATGGCTTTATCTAAACCTAATTGGTGTAAAAGTTCATCGTACTTATCTTTTACGCTAAGGTTATAAATGGTTTGGTTTACTTTTATCTGAAAAGATTTTTCGGCTACGTTATGGTTTACAATTTCAACCGTATACGATTTGTTATCTTTTATAACATGAAAAGACGATTTACCCAATTCAATCATATCAAAAGCAATGTCCTTGCCTTCTAACTGCCAAACGCCCTGCATTTTTTCGAAATTGAAATCGTGCTTGTTATCTACTTTTACTTTATACATGTTGTTTAAACAAAAGCGTTAAGCCCGGTAATGTCTTGTCCTGTAATTAGCAAATGTATATCGTGTGTTCCTTCGTATGTAATTACACTTTCCAAATTCATCATGTGACGCATAATAGGATACTCGCCCGTAATGCCCATACCGCCAAATATTTGACGTGCTTCGCGTGCTATTTGCAATGCCATGTTTACATTGTTACGCTTAGCCATTGATATTTGTTGTGGTGTTGCACGGTGTTCGTTTTTCAACACACCTAAACGCCAAACTAATAATTGTGCTTTAGTAATTTCGGTAATCATTTCGGCTAATTTTTTTTGTGTTAACTGAAAACCACCAATAGGTCGCCCAAACTGTACACGCTCTTTGCTATAACGCAAAGCACTATCGTAACAATCTAAAGCAGCACCAATAACACCCCATGCAATGCCGTAACGGGCAGAGTTTAAACAACCCAAAGGTCCTTTTAAGCCTTTAATGGTTGGGAATAAATTCGCTTTAGGCACTTTTACGTTATCAAATACTAATTCGCCTGTTGCACTTGCACGTAAACTCCATTTGCCATGTGTTTCGGGGGTTGTAAAACCTTCCATGCCGCGCTCCACAATTAAACCGCGTATATCTCCGGCCTCATCTTTTGCCCAAACAACAGCTATATCAGCAAAAGGCGCATTGCTAATCCACATTTTAGCGCCGTTAAGCAGTACATAATCTCCTTTATCTTTAAAATTAGTAATCATTCCGTTTGGATTAGACCCATGGTCAGGCTCTGTTAACCCAAAGCAGCCCATCATATCGCCGGCAGCCAGTTTCGGAAGGAATTTGCGTTTTTGTTCTTCAGTTCCGTAAGTAAAAATTGGGTACATAACCAATGAGCTTTGTACCGATGCGGTAGAACGCAAACCACTATCGCCACGCTCAATTTCCTGCATTATAATACCGTACGATATTTGGTCTAAACCGGCACCGCCGTATTCAGTTGGAATATATGGTCCAAACGCTCCAATTTCAGCTAAACCTTTTATCCATTGTTTTGGAAAAGTAGTTGTTTGACAAGCCTCTTCAACAATAGGAGTTACCGCTTTTTTAACCCAGGCACGGGCGGTTTCTCTTATAAGTTTATGTTCGTCAGTTAATAAATCATCTACTAAATAATAGTCGTGAAATTGAAAATTGTCTGATGCCATGTTAAATTTTTTAGTGGCACAAATGTAGTATTTTTAATTTCTCTAAAACCACCCATTTAGCTTTTAACAGGCGTTTTTATTCGTAAAAATTTTTAGTTTCTTTGCAGGGTTATAATTGAGTACTATGGAAAGTAAAATAAAAATATTAGAGCAAAAAATAGTTGAAGCAAAGTTAGGTGGAGGAGAGAAAAGAATTGAAGCTCAACACAAAAAAGGCAAGCTAACCGCACGCGAGCGCATACATTTTTTATTAGATGATGCCAGCTTTGAAGAAATTGGCATGTTGGTTACACACCGTAGCAACGATTTTGGTTTAGAAAAAGAAAAATATTTGGGCGATGGCGTAGTTACAGGCTATGGCACTATTCATGGGAGATTAGTATATGTTTTTTCGCAAGATTTTACCGTGTTTGGAGGCTCGCTATCTGAAACACATGCCGAAAAAATTTGCAAAATAATGGATTTAGCCATGAAAAATGGCGCACCCGTTATAGGTTTAAACGATAGCGGTGGAGCACGCATACAAGAGGGCGTGGTTTCTTTAGGTGGTTATGCCGATATTTTTTATCGTAATGTAAGAGCCAGTGGGGTTATTCCTCAGTTATCAGCTATCATGGGCCCATGTGCAGGGGGTGCGGTTTATTCGCCTGCCATTACCGATTTTATTTTAATGGTAGAAAACACTTCATATATGTTTGTTACCGGACCTAACGTGGTAAAAACGGTTACGCATGAAGAAGTAACATCAGAAGAATTAGGCGGTGCTATGACCCACGCTACAAAAAGCGGTGTTACGCATTTTGCCTGCGCTAACGAAATTGAGTGTATCAACCATTTAAAACAACTGTTAAGTTATGTTCCTCAAAATTGTGAAGAAGATGCGCCTTTTGTTCCTTATGAAAACCCGGGAAGTGAATTGAGAAAAGAACTAAACACCATCATTCCTCAAAACGCTAACCAACCTTATGATATACGCGAAGTAATTGCCGGTGTAACCGATACCGATAGTTTTTTAGAAGTACATAAACATTTTGCCGAAAACATTGTTGTTGGTTTTGCACGCTTGGCGGGCAGAAGCATTGGCATTGTGGCTAACCAACCTGCTGTGTTGGCTGGTGTGTTAGATATAAATGCTAGTACCAAAGCGGCACGCTTTGTGCGTTTTTGCGATAGCTTTAATATTCCTTTATTAGTGTTTGAAGATGTACCGGGCTTTTTACCTGGCACCGACCAAGAGTGGAACGCCATTATAACCAACGGCGCAAAACTTTTATATGCATTTAGCGAGGCTACTGTACCGCGCATTACCGTAATTACACGCAAAGCCTACGGTGGAGCTTATGATGTAATGAACAGCAAGCACATTGGTGCCGATATGAATTACGCATGGCCATCGTCAGAGATTGCTGTAATGGGTGCTAAAGGTGCTGCCGAAATTATCTTTAAAAATGAAATTGCAACAGCCGGCGATAAAGATGGTAAGTGGAAAGAAAAAGAAGCCGAGTACCAAGCTATGTTTGCAAATCCTTACCGTGCTGCTGAGCGTGGCTTTGTAGATGAAGTAATTAAACCTGAGCAAACCCGCGAAAAGTTAATTAAAGCATTTAAAATGCTTGAAAACAAGGCTGATAAATTACCTAAAAAGAAACATGGTAACATTCCTTTGTAAGGGTCTTTTTTATTTGGTTTCTTCGGTTTTTTTGCGTTAATTTTACTACAAATTATTTTCAATGAAAAAAGTTTACACGCTGGTTTTAGCAGGGGTTTTATTTGCAAGCACTTTATCAGCTCAAGTACTAAAAAATCAATATCAATCTTTTTTTAATCAGGCCTATATAGAAAATCCTTCTATCCCTAAAGGTGTTTTAGAAGCCGTTGCTTATACCCAAAGCAGGTTCAATCACATTGTTCCTGCCGGTGAGGGCAGCTGCATGGGTTTACCACAAGCTTATGGTGTTATGGGTTTAATTGCCGATGGCAAAAATTATTTTCGCAACAACTTAATTACCGTATCACAATTATCGGGCTATTCAATTGATGATATTGTTAGCTCTCCCGAAAAAAATATTAAAGCTTATGCAAAAGCTTATGCTAGCTTATTGCAACAACCTAATAACATAAATAATAAAGATTTTTTTAAACACACTTGGGTGCTAACGCAATTAAGCGGACTCCCACTCGACTCAAACCGAGTAAATAATTTTGCACTTAACTCGCATTTATACAGCGTATATTCTTTTTTAAATAAAACCGAGTACCAGTCGGCATACAGTTTTCCGCAACATCCAATTGATATGGAAAAGATTTTTGGAGCAGAGAATTTAAAAGTTCTTTCTTCAGAAAGAGTTATTATTAATAAAGATGAGCAACGCATTAATAACGCGCAAGGCAATAATTATAAAACAAATAATCCTAATTCGGTTATGTCGGCAGATTATGCGCCTGCCATTTGGAATCCGGCAGCAACTTGTAATTACAATGTGGGGCGCAACGGTACTGCTGTTTCTGCCGTTGTTATACACGATATAGAAGGAAGTTATGCCTTTTGCATTTCATGGTTTCAAAATTGTTCGTCGGTTGTTTCGGCACACTATGTAGTTCGTTCATCCGACGGACAAATAACCCAAATGGTTTTAGAAGCTAATAAAGCTTGGCACGTTGGGTCTGAAAACGGTTACACCATTGGCATTGAGCACGAGGGTTATGTAGCGCAAACAGGCTGGTACACTACAGCTATGTA
>DATHOW010000227.1:0-5284 GCA_035484495.1 Bacteroidia bacterium
ATTTTGAAATAAAATCAACCCACTCATTTCCTAGGGTAGATAATAAAGAATCGGTAATTACAGGGCGTGTACGTAATACATTAAATATAACACCATCATCGTAAAAATGGTAGGTTAAATATTTTACCAAAACTTCGTTCAACGATTTTGTGGCTGCGGCAAAGTCGTAGTTTTTATGAAACCTATCAGGACCATGCGATGATAATGCCAACACATATTTAGGATAAACCCCAAACACGGTTTTCATTTGGCGCGTATATTCAATCATTGGCCAACAGCTATACTCAATGCTTTTTAGCAAGTAAGCTTCATTATAATCGTCCATGTTTTTTACCAAGGTGGTAAACGACACGTTAGATATAAACACATCCAGTCGTCCAAAACGATTTTTAATTTCGGTCAGTAACTCCGTAGTATCATCATTATTAATAACATCGGCTTGCTTTAAAAAAGGTGCAGGCAATCCGCGGTCGGTATATTCTTTTATCACATCTTCTTCCTCAATGCTACCCCAACCATAGGTTATAATAACTTGGTCGCCGTGTGCGGCAAACTGCAAACCCATTTCTTTACCAATTCCTTTTGTGCCGCCGGTTATTAAAACCACTCGTTGTTTTTTATCTGACATAGTTTTCTTGTATAGTCTTTAATATTTCTTCTTCGTTAAAAGTTAATTCGTGCATCATGGTTTCAAGGCTGTAAGTTTCTTCAAACATTTTACGGCGCGCCATGCTTTGGTAGCGTTTTAAAACCGATAGCGCCTTGCGTGGTTTCTCTGCCATAGATTCTGCCAAATGGTTTGCCTTATCCATAACCTCAGCTTTTGGCAAAATGTAGTTTATGTTGGTTTTACCAATTAGGTTACGTCCTAAATAAAAATCGCCGGTATATTGCATTTCTTGTGCCACCGCTGGCGACATATAATGTTCCATCAATTTAGTAATGCCCATGCCGGGTGTAAAGCCCATGTTCATAAACGAGCAACCGTAACGGCTCTCCTCGGCCATAATAGCCATATCGGCACATAGCCCTAGGGCTAAACCGCCACCAATGGCGTGTCCTTCCATTGCCGATATTACCGGAATGGGGATATCCAGTATCATTTTAGATAGTATAATGTCAACAGGCTTAATTTCTTTTTTGCAAAGTTTTACTAAGGTGTCTAAATCAGCACCCGAGCAAAACACTTCGGGCAAGCCTGTAATAAGGAGCACTTTAAGGTCTTCGTTGGCTTTAACCTCGTTAAGGCAATCAATAAGGTCTTCTATAAAATGGGGTGTTAAGCCATTTTTACGGGGTGCATCTAACATTTGCATATTAGCAATGCCATCGCCGTTAATAGAAAGTTGCACTAATTTATTTTTGTGAGCCATTATTTAGCAATAATATGAAGGGGCAAAAGTAGCAAATTAGTAGAATATAACCTCAAAATATGCTCATTTTATTGAAAATCAACGATTTAATGTTAAATTTTGCCCCATTTTTATTTTTATAGCTACACATTGTGAATTTTATTAAATTTGCCCCCTTTATTAAACTAATCATAATTAACAATTAATCCAAAATGGAAAGAGAAGAAATTTTAACCGTAATTGAGAAACATTTAAAAAAGTCTGTGCCGGGTATTACTGAGAAAGTTGATGCAAATAAGTCTTTTGTAGATTACGGTGCTAACAGCCTTGATATTGTTGAGATTGTATCTGGTTCAATGCGCGAACTTAAAATCAAAATTCCTCGCACTGAGTTATCAGACATCAAAAACATCTCTGGTCTTATCGACAAATTTGTAGCTTTCGCTAAGTAATTTATGAGCACTCCTTTTTTAGATTTTTCGGGTAAGGTAGTTCTTATCACCGGCGGCACGCGTGGCATTGGTTTAGAGTGTGGCTTATCTTTTGGTAAAAGAGGTGCGCTTTGCGTGCTAACCTACAGTTGGGGCGACCACGATGAAAAAGCCATTTTTGCTGCTTTTGAAAAACAAAAGGCTCCTAAGCCTATTTTATTGCAAGCCGATGTATCTAACAATGAAGATACCGTTGCTTTGTTAGAGCAGCTTAAAAAACAAGGAATTTCTAAAATAGATACTTTTATTAGTAATGTATCGGCAGCACAGGTAGTAAATAGTTTTGAAGATTATTCTTTAAAAGGTTTAAAGAAAAGCATTTCCTACTCTGCGTTTCCAATGGTATCGTATACCAAAGCAATTTTTGCTGCATTTGGCAAGTATCCTAAATATATAATAGGTGTGTCATCAACAGGTCCTACCGATTATTCAATAGGATACGATTATGTTGCTGCATCAAAAACAGTGATGGAAGTGTTTGTAAAATACATTAACTATCGCCTGCGCGACCAAGATGTGTGTATAAACGCTGTACGCTCGCGTGCTATTAAAACACAATCGTTAGAAAATACATTTGGGAAAGATTTAGCCGATTTTGCTAAAAAGTTTGTACCCGATAATTATTGGATACAGCCCGAAGAATTATCAGAAGCCATTGTAGCACTTTGCTCGGGCTATTGCGATACAATTACCGGGCAAATAATTACCGTTGATAAAGGGACTAGTTTCTTTGATAATTTAATGGAAATTTATACGCGTTCACAAAAAAGTAAACTTAAAACAGCTTAAACCATGGCAACTAACACCTTAGATGAAAGCTTAGTTAAACACGTAAAAGACAACTTTGCCGACTACACCTATGATATGTTTATGATGAACATGTCGGCGGATTTAGAAGAGATGGAGTTGTTTTCAGAATACGTTGACATTTTAAATGAAAAGAAAATGTACACGTTTGAGGCAGCCCGTTCGGGCACGCAAGGTCCTGAAACAGATTTAGCTCGCGCTAATGGCGAATCGGTACACGTGGTTAATTTATCAAGCTACAACTATTTAGGTTTTAGTTATCACCCCGATGTTATTAAAGCAGCACAAGATGCTGTTGCTAAATACGGTTTGGGCGCATCAAGCTCTCCGGTTATTAGCGGCACTTATTTAGTACACAAACAATTAGAACAGGCTTTGGTAAAGTTTTTTGATTTACCGGGTCGTGGTGTTTCTTTATTTACCGCGGGTTACAGCGTTAACTTAGGTGCTATATCGGCGTTTATTAAACCGGGGCATCAGGTTATTATGGACTCTGCTTCTCACATGTCTATTGTAGAAGGTGCAAAACTTTCGGGTGGCGAGATGTCTTTCTTCCGTCATAACGATATGGCGCATTTAGAAGAATTACTAAAAGAAAAATGCGATGATTTTACCCGTGTTTTAATTTGTGTTGAAGGCATTTATAGTGGCGATGGCGATTATGGCAATTTAAAAGAAGTGGTGCGTTTAGCTAAAAAATATGGCGCATTTACTTTGGTAGATGAAGCTCACTCAGCTTTAGTTGCCGGCGATAACGGACGTGGTGTTTGCGAACAACAAGGCGTTTTAGCCGATGTTGATTTATATGTTATGACTTTTAGTAAAGCATTTGGTGGTGTTGGTGGTGCAGTATATGCTAAAAAAGAAATTGTACAGTACATGAACTGGTATGCTAAATGCCGTATGTTCTCTTGTGCATTAGACCCTGCGGTTACAGGTGGTATGACCAAAGTTATTGAGTTAGCTAACGGACCGCTTGGTGCTGAAAGAAGAAAAAGATTAAAAACTAACGCTACTTATTTTAGAAATTTATTAAACGGTAAAGTAAAATTAAGCGAAGGCGATGCTTGGGTTGTTATTGTGCATTTTGGTGCAGAAAGTAAAACCCTTGGTTTAAACGATTATTTACAACGTACCGGGCTAGATACAAGTATCATTCAGTTTCCGGCTGTGCCACGTAACGAAGCACGTATACGCATGTTTATTACATCAGAACATACCGAAGCTCAATTGAAAAAAGCCGCTGATATTATTTTATCGGCTGCCGCTAAATTTGATTTCTTAAAAAAATAAACCCATATAATTTTTTAGTATGAGCAAAGTAGCATTAATTACAGGGGGTTCATCTGGTTTAGGTTATGCATTGGCAGAGCTTTTAGGCAAACAAGGATATTCTATTATTGTTGTTGCCCGCAACCAGGAAAAAATAAACGGAGCCGTAAGTAAATTAAGTGCTATGAGCATTAATGCCAAAGGCATTTCGTGCGATATTACTGATGAAGCAGGTTTACTACGCACCTTTGACCAAGTAAAAGTTGAATATGGCCATATTGATTATTTGGTTTTAAATGCCGGTGTGGTTACAACAAAATTACTGGCTGATTACCAAAACACAGCCGAGCTTAAAAAAGATTTAGAAATTGATTTAGTGGGCACTATTCTTTCTGCTCATCGCTTTTTGCCTTTATTACAATCGGGCTCAAAAGTGCTGATGATTTCTTCGGGCTTTGGTTTAATGGGTGCTGCGGGTTACTCAATGTACTGTGCTGCAAAAGCTGGCATTATTAATTTTGGCGAAAGCTTACGTCGTGAGTTATTAAGCAAAAACATTAACGTGTACACAGCTTGCCCCGGCGATATGGATACTCCTCAGTTTCACGAAGAGGTTAAAAATGCACCGGCTTGGATGAAAAAAGAAACACCTCGTAAGTTGATGAAAACAGAAGAGGTTGCCGTTAAAATATTAGCACAAGCAAACGGACATAAAAAATATTTAATCATCCCATCGGGCGATGTAAATTTATTGGCGGTGTTAAGCAAAATACTTCCTCGCAAATTCCGCGATTCTTTATTAGATAAAATGTTCCCTCGCCCGTAAGGCATTTCATTTAGCTTAATCTAATTTTATTGTTATAAACCTGTTGTCATTTCGAAGGAGGAACGACTGAGAAATCTTTATTTGCATAAGATTTATTAGATTTGTTTTTAAAGCTGCTTGTTGGTGAAAGAACAAAGACAAGGAAGAATAAATTTATTACGTAAATTTTATGAAACAAAAGAAAATAGCTTTTATCCTACTTTTAATTTCTATAATTTCAGTTTGCACGGGACAAATCCTAAGACCCTCTATTTCAGAGCTTGTAACCAAAGTTTCAGCCTTAGAAGTATTAAATTGCTCACTATATGATTTAAAGTCTAAAAATCCACGATGCGATGATGTTGAAATACTTTGCAAGGAAGCAAACGATTCAGAACTTGTAGTTTTGACAAATAATAATAGCCCCATAGTACGATGCTATGCTTTTCAATGCCTTGTCGAAAGACGAAATTCAGTTTGGTTTACCATATTGAAATCTCACCTTACCGACACTAGTTCTGTTATAATTATGTTCAGCGATTTAGTTAACTTTAAAT
>DATHOW010000228.1:0-2304 GCA_035484495.1 Bacteroidia bacterium
TAGCTGACATACGTGAGGGCATTGGCATGCCGTGTAAAATTGAAGACACAATTATTTACGACCCAAATAAATTACTCGAATTTTTTAATGCCGAATTAAAAAGCAAAGAAGGTTTGGTAGTAGAATCGTTAGATGGAGAAAGCACCGTGTTGGTGGAAGGTTTTATTGAAGGGCGCGAGTTTAGTTGCATTGTGCTGGAAGATGAAAATGGAAAAGCCATTGCCTTGCCACCTACCGAAATTAAAAAAGGAAAAGAACTGTTTGATTACCGCAGCAAATATTTACCTGGCTTATCACGTAAAATTACGCCTATTGATTTGCCTGCCGAACAGATAAACCAAATTCGTACTGATTGTCAGAAATTATTTTACGCCCTGCATTTTGATGTGTATGCCCGCATAGATGGTTTCATCAGCAAAGAGGGTAACATATTTTTAAACGACCCAAACACAACTTCGGGTATGATGCCATCATCATTCTTCTTTCACCAGGCGGCAGAAATTGGGTTAAACCCTTCGCAATTTTTAACCTTCATTATCCATGCTTCGTTAACCAAACGTATTAAGCAAAGCAAAGGAGCGCGTTTGTATGAAGCTGTAATGGATAGTTTGGAGCAGTTGATTAAAAAAGATAAACACGCTGTAAATAATAAAACACGTGTGGCAGTTATATTGGGAGGTTACTCAAGCGAACGACATATATCGGTTGAGAGTGGAAGAAATGTGTATGAAAAACTGGCTTCGTCAGAAAAATATACGCCGCTGCCAATTTTTTTAACCGGTAGTAACGAAAAACATTTGCTGTATCAAATTCCTATCAACATTTTATTGAAAGATAACGCAGATGATATAAAAGAAAAAATAGAAAACTACGCCATCCATCCGGTGGTAAAAGAAATTATAAACGAGTGCAAACATATTACCGAAAAATATTCATCTGCCGACACCTTAGCTAAACCAACTGCATTAACTTACGATGAGCTGGCTAAAAAAGTGGATTCGGTGTTTATTGCTCTGCATGGTCGTCCGGGTGAAGATGGTAGTGTGCAAGAGAAGTTGGAGGCTTATGGTTTACCGTATAACGGCTCGGGCAAAGCAAGTTCAGAAATAACCATTAACAAATATGTTACCAACGAAATTTTAAAACAGAATGGATACTTGGTAGCAGAACATTTGTTGGTTACCGAAGATGATTGGAATACCAAACGAGCCGATATAGAAAAAACTTTACAAGAAAAAATAAAATATCCCTTTATTGCAAAACCCGTTGATGATGGTTGTAGTAGTGCAGTTAAAAAAATTAAAACCTTTGGGGAGTTTGAAGCTTTCTCTAAACTAATATTTAGAAAGAGCGAAGAGCTTGATGCCAAAGCAGCAGAAACATTGCATATAAAACCAAAAGAGGAATTCCCTTTAAAGAATGTAATTTTAGTTGAAGAACTTATATCTAAAAAAGATGCTTTGCACTTTTTAGAAGTTACGGGTGGCATGCTAACCCATTACAATGCACAAGACGAAATTGAGTACGAAGTGTTTGAAGCTAGCGAAGCATTAAGTGAAGGTGATGTACTGAGCTTAGAAGAAAAATTTTTAGCCGGGCAAGGACAAAACATAACGCCTGCACGTTACGCACGTAATGATGCTGACAGACAAAAAATATCTAACCAGGTAAAAGAGGCGTTGAAGGGTGCGGCACGTGCTTTAAAAGTAAGCGGTTACTGCCGTATAGATGCTTTTGTGCGTGTGTATAAAGATTGCCGAGCTGAGGTTATTTTTATTGAAGTAAATTCTTTGCCGGGCATGACTCCTGCAACTTGTATCTTCCATCAGGCGGCTATAAACTCTTACAAGCCTTACGATTTTATTGATAAAATACTTGAGTTTGGTTTTGAAAGAAACAAAGCTAAAGTGGTGGCCTAGTTTACTATAACCTGTAAACTATATTCTAAAGGTTATGTAGTATTAAAAAAATTATGTTTAGATATAAAGGGAAAACCAGAACGTTAAAGCATAATTTAAGAATAGCCTCTTTATTATCACTTGTGGCAGACCAACGTAAAAAACTTATCTCATCAATAAAATTAAGGCTAACCATTATTAGTTTCTTTTTTTTAGGTGGCTTTGTTGGCTGTGTATTTTTGCTTATAATGCCTTTGAGATAAAGGACTACCTAAATAACCAATAAATCGTTTTTTAAATAGCTATACAGTTTGTTTATTAAAAAGCCTAAGGCAAGACCCACCGCTGCCGATGTTGCAACACTTAAAGGATAGTGGCGTCCCAAATAAATACGGCTATAAGCAAC
>DATHOW010000229.1:0-7316 GCA_035484495.1 Bacteroidia bacterium
GGACTATTTTCTTTATATATCATATTTGTATTTTACCAAGCTATAAACTACCTTTGCACCGTAAAAATTTTAAACAAATTTAAATTTATATAACATGTCAAATACAATGGTAGAAAAATACTTGCCTTACAAAGTAAAAGATTTGTCCTTGGCCGAGTGGGGCCGTAAAGAAATTAATTTAGCAGAGGTTGAAATGCCTGGTTTAATGGCACTTCGTAAAGAATATGGCGCTTCTAAACCATTAAAAGGTGCTCGTATTGCAGGTTGTTTGCATATGACTATCCAAACAGCTGTTTTAATTGAAACCCTTGCTGCGCTTGGTGCTGAAGTTACTTGGAGTTCTTGTAACATTTTTTCTACTCAAGACCACGCTGCTGCTGCTATTGCTGCTGCTGGTTTCCAAGTTTATGCTTGGAAAGGCATGAATGCTGAAGAATTTGACTGGTGTATTGAACAAACACTTTGGTTTGGTAAAGACCGTCAGCCTTTAAATATGATTTTAGATGATGGTGGCGATTTAACCAATTTGGTGTTTGATAAATTCCCTGAATTAGCTGCCGGAATTAAAGGTTTATCAGAAGAAACTACTACAGGCGTACACCGTTTACACGAGCGTTACAAAGCAGGTACTTTATTGTTACCGGCCATTAATGTAAACGATTCGGTTACTAAATCTAAATTTGATAATAAATACGGTTGCCGCGAGTCGTTAGTTGACGCTATTCGTCGTGCTACTGATGTTATGATGGCTGGTAAAGTAGCTGTTGTTGCAGGTTATGGTGATGTTGGTAAAGGTTCTGCACAATCATTATCTTCTCAAGGAGTACGTGTTATTGTTACGGAGATTGACCCAATTTGCGCTTTACAAGCTGCAATGGATGGTTACCAAGTAATGAAAATGGACAATGCTGTTAAATTAGCTGACATTGTGGTTACTACTACTGGTAATAAAGATATTGTTGTTGGTCGTCATTTTGAAATGTTGAAACACAATGCTATTGTGTGTAACATTGGGCATTTTGATACTGAAATTGATATGGCTTGGTTAAACAAAACCCATGGCAAAACCAAAATTGAAATTAAACCACAGGTAGATAAATATACTATTAACGGTAAAGACTTTATTGTATTAGCTGAAGGTCGTTTAGTTAACTTAGGTTGTGCAACTGGGCACCCAAGTTTTGTAATGAGTAACTCATTTACTAACCAAACATTAGCTCAATTAGAGTTATGGACTAACACCGCAGCTTACGAGAAAAAAGTTTATACACTTCCTAAAATATTAGATGAAAAAGTAGCTCGTTTACACCTTGGTAAAATTGGTGTTGATTTGGATATTTTAACTAAAGACCAAGCTGATTATATTGGCGTTAAGGTTGAAGGACCATTTAAACCGGAACTTTACAGATACTAAAAGTATTTGATGGTCCCGTAGCTCAGTTGGATAGAGCAACAGCCTTCTAAGCTGTGGGTCTTTGGTTCGAATCCAAACGGGATCACGCATATAATTAAAAACCCCTGTAAAATCAGGGGTTTTTTGTTTATTGAAACGAAGTCGGAAATAAGTCGGAATTAATATACTGTATTCTAATCAAATTTTTTTTTTAAACTGTCGCAAAGTTCATATATATTATGCTTTTTAAAATTGAGGATCATTTATTATTTAATAAACTACCTTTGGCATCGCTATATGTTAATAAAGTTAAAAATTAAATTTGTAAGCCTGTTTGTTTTACTAATTGGATTTAGCGCTTATGCGCAAACCGATAGTTCTTCCAGTATCATTTCTGACACTAGTACCAGTAAGAGTTTAACGGATAATAAATCATCTGCCGACACATCTAAATTAGCATCAGATAGTTCAAAGCATAAAAGCGTATTAAATAAAATAATGCCAACCGTGTTAGTGCCCGATAGTTCAAAGCGTAAAAAATTACTACATAAAATAGTGCATCCCGGTATTAAAAAACCATTTAATGATACTACGGTTAAACAAAAGTTGAGGGATAAAATAGCACTACCTGATACAAAAAAAATAATCCCCGACAGTTCTGCTAAAAAAAAATTACTCAATAAAATAATCCCGCAAGGACATATAAAATTACTACCCGATAGCTCAGCAAGAAAAAAAGTACTAAAAAAAATTATCCCCGAAACTTATGGAAATATTAGTGCAGGATATGATTATGGTGTTATCCCTTTTGCAGCCAATGCCAATTATCCAATGGGTTATTACAGCTCGCAGGGCAATATAGGTGTTACCACACTTGGCTTACCCTTGGTAGTAAGTTATTATTACTCCTCCTTAAAATCTGTAGCAGGGCTAAATAATTATTTTAAAGTTTCTTTTGATGCCTCTCATTTTAAAGAAACGATAAAAAATAAAGGGTTAGATAAAGTAGATGAGGAAACCAAAAAGCTAAGTTTTCTATCTAATTTAAAACAAAGCATTTTGCAGAAAATAGCCTATTATGAACACTTGAAAAACGGACTACCTAACGAGTCTGCTATGACAGATAACTTAACAAAATATAAAAACGGATACAATTCTGTTAATTCAGATTCGCTTACAAAACCAAAATTACCAAGCATTGGTTTAAACGATTCTTCTTTAACAAAGGCACTAAAAGATTCGTTGGCAAAATTAACCAATCTAAATTCTATTAAAAAATCTGCTTATGCAGATTCTATTAAAACAGCAGTTTCTCATCTACATAAATCAGATAGCACAAATGAGCAGATATCTCAATATAAAAAGCAAATAGATAAAATAGAGGCCGAAATAAAATCTATTAAAAACAAATTAGCCTATTTTCAAAACCCGCAAAATGTAGCCGAAAACAACCCCTATCTAAGTAAAGCACAAGGCTTTTTAGCGGGTATAAAAAAAGCTGATATAGGCTTGTGTTACCCAAATTACAGTACATTTTTAGTAAGTGGTACCACCTTAAAAGGCATTAATTTTGAGTGGCAAAAAAACATATTTTATTTTGCCGTTACTTATGGCAAAACCATAAATACATTACTAACTACCAACAACATTATCCAAAATCAGTTACAAACAGGAAGAAACCTTTATAATTTTTTTGATTTTAATAACGTAAAAGATTCTCGCAAAATTGGTGCATTTAAATTTGGACTTGGCAAAAAAGAGTCTTCTCATTTATTTGTAGGAGCGTTAGAAGGGGTAGGCCTTCCTTCTTACTTAGTTGCTCCCCTACCAAATGGTAGTATCGAAAAAAACATTGTATTAGAAGTAGATGGTAAAGTAGCTTTTAACGCATCTAATAGTATTGATGTTGTATATGGCAAATCAGTACTTTATCAAAAAGGCATTTTAGAAAACCCAGAAATTTCGCCCTTTCAATCCCTGTTTTCCAAATTCCGTTCCAATGCAGCATTGGTAAGATTCAATTCAGATATAAAAAAAACCAAAACCAAAATAACCCTTACAGGTCGTATAATAGATCCTTTTTTTAATAGCTACGGTGTAGGTTTTCAACGCTCAGATAATTTACGCTACGAAATAAAAGTAGATCAGGTAATTAGTAGTAAAGTTAAATTTACCGGCTTTTATCGCAGAGACCGAGATAACTTACTAGGTACTTCAATATATACAACAAACCTCCAAACAATGGGAGCTAACCTTTTAGTTAAAATAAACAAGAATTTTACGGCAAGAGTTTCATACACACCTGCTATTCAAAAAATCACTTCAAAAGATAGTGCAGCCAATAATTCTCATCATTTAAACAATATTGGCACCGTAGTGCTAACTTATAACTTACGTGTACAAAAAATAAGCAGCTTTTTTAATGCATTATATAACACCTATCAGCTTAGTAGCGCAACCGGCAAGAACACTAATTTTCAAAACTTAACAATTAGTAATTCAACCATTTTTAATAAGCAAATTAAAGCAACAATGACTCTTAATTACTTTTACAACAACGATAGCGACACCTTAAACAACAACACCTTAATGGTTTCGGGCAATTTTTCGTATACCCTTAAAAATAGTGGCATGCTTACAGTAGGTGCCACTTATGCTACTAATCACAATATTAAAAATCAAGCAGGAGGTTTAATAAAATTAAATATACCCCTAATTAATCATTTTCGTTTAGAATTTGAAGTGCAAAAACTTGTATTAGGAGATTTTTATAACAGTTACAACATTGCCGAAATTAAAAAATTCCCTTTCTACGGATATAGTAAGGTTATTGTAACCTGGTAGGTAAGATTTTTTTACATTTTGTCGAATGTTAAGAAAACATTATTTTTAACAAAAAAACTTCGCTTTTCAGCAACTATTTTTTGCCTTGGATAAAAAATTTATTTAACATTGTACATGATTACGATGTTAAAAATCAATAGCAAATTGTTAATTACGTTCTTTTTAAGCTTGTTTTGTGTATTTTATTTTAACAAATCGCAAGCGCAAATTAACATTCTTAACGCCAACATATCTATCTATAACATTAACCCCAGAGGGATGTTAGACGTTAGTATTATGAATAACAAAGAACCTATTGAGGTTGTAATGGAAGCAAAAATAATTAGCCCTCAAAATGGCGTAATTATGGATGTAGTATCAGCTCCTTTCTTCCTAAAAAAAGGAATGATTGTTACTTCGCAATTAAACATGAGCGTTGTTTCGGTAAATTATGCAAGCAACGACCAAGGAAATTTCTTAAAAACATCACACACACTTCCTTCAGGCAAATACAGCTATTGCGCTGTAATTAGGGCTACAGATGTAAATGACGAGTATTGTACAGATTTAGAAGCAGATAATTCTTCTTTTTTATTTTTAGTTTACCCACCTGATAAGGATGAAATAGAAACCAAGTACCCGGTACTTGTTTGGACACACAGCGATCCTTTTTCAATTAATACACAATCCGAGTTTTATCGTATGGTGGTTGTCGACTTAAAAAAAGATCAATCGCCAGAAGGTGCAGTTAACACTAACGTGCCTGTATACATGAAAAACTACCTAACTTCTCATCAGGTGCAGTATCCTATAGATGCTAAAGAATTACAAGCAGGAAATAATTATGCTTGGCAGGTGCAAAAAATATATAATGGTGCTATATCTAACAAAACTGAGGCGTGGGAGTTTAAACTAAAAGCACCCGAGCCTATAAAAGAGAACAAATACGCGGTAATGAAAAAAACGCTAGATGGTGCTTTTTATAAGGCTGAAAACAACAAAATATACTTTCGTTTTGATGAGGGTTATGCTAACAACGATGTGTATTATAAAATTTTAGACGATAAACAACAAGTTGTTTCTACTCAAAAATCAAAGGAAAAAGGAGATCGCGTAAAAATGGAAGCCGTAAAAACAGGTTACAATCAATTTATGATTGATTTAAGCCAATATAAAATGAGCCCAGGCATTTACGTATTAGAAGTAAATAATGAAAAGAAAGAAGTATATAAACTAAAATTTGAAGCTGAATAACGTTCTATGAAAAGACCAATCCTAATTGTATTAATAGTTTTACTTATCACTACGCTGTCTTATAACTTATATGATGGAATGAATAAACCCAAAACCGGATACATCTCTCTACAAGAAGTGTTTAACAGTTTTGACATGAAGAAAGAATATGAGAAAAAACTGACCGCAACTAAAAATTCTCGTAAAAAATTATTAGACAGTTTAGAAATGGAGTTGAAGATACTGGGCAAAAAAATCCAGAGTGACAATGGGAAAAATAAAGAAGATTTAACTGTTTTCTCAGTAAAACGAGATGATTTTTTGGAGAAGAAAAAAGTGCAGGAAGAGGACAACAAAATGCAAACAAAAAAATACGACCAAGAAATTTTGACACAGCTTAACCAATATGTAAGAGATTATGGAAAAGAAAATAATTACACATACATATTCGGAAACGATGGAAATGGGTCGCTTATGTATGCTAAAGAAACTAAAGAAATTACAAAAGAGATAACTAACTATATAAATGAAAAATACAGGGGCATAAAATAAAAAATGCAAATACCCTTATGAAAAAACCTTATTATATATTTTTAATTACAATTACCTTATCCCTAATAGGTTTTTCTTCATGTCAGCAAGGAGTTTTTGCTTCCGATAAAAATGATTCCGCCAACTCTAGCTTTGCCCCACTTGAATTAAACCCATCTGAATATGTGGTTTGGTGCCAAAACGAGGAAAACAAATTAAAAAAACAAAAAGAAATACAGGACATTGTATTTACCCTGCAATATAAGCCCGCAGAGTATGTGTTGTGTATGGAACAAAAGTCGCAAACCATTTCTACCACCGTTTTACAAAAAGAAATAAAAGAATTAAAAGGTTTAGACTATTATGATTTTACTATTGGCTTAGCATCTGGGCAAGGAGAATTACTTAAATACAATATTTCATCAGTAAACGAATATACTCAACGCCTAAACTATTTTGCTTTTAACATGCAGCAAAACCTAAAGCTGTTGGATGGGGATGATACACTTAATTGTACACTATTTCATTTTGAACGAGCTTATGATGTAGCTCCTTATTCAGTTTTTTTATTGGGTTTTCCTAAAACAAAAAATGCCAACTCATCTAAAACATTTTTGTATCCCGATAAAATTTTTGGCAAAGGCATGATAAAATTTACATACACAAAAGAAGATTTAAGTCAAATTCCCAAACTAAAGACTATATGAGGTATCTCGGTTTAAAAAAAATTAAGGAAGGTTCGAAAAAAGTTTTTTCGATATATATGATTCTTACATTACTATTTCAAGTAGTGTTTCCTTCTGTTAGCATGGCCCTTACAGGTGGCCCTTCTCAACCAGAAGTAGCTAGCTTTACACCAGTAGGCACTTCTGAAATGGTTGACCCTTTTTCAGGAGATTTTACTTATAACATTCCATTAATGGATGTAGACGGTTACCCGGTTAACATTAGTTATCATTCAGGAATTTTAATGGATCAAGAAGCTACTTGGGTTGGTTTAGGATGGAATATAAACCCGGGCGTTATCAACCGTATGATGCGAGGCATTCCGGATGATTTTAGTGGCGAAAGTATCACTAAAGAATTCAACATGAAACCTAATGTAACCATTGGTATTATTGATGGAGGCGGAATAGAGTTTGCGGGCTTTGATCTCCCATTTGGAATAGGATTAGATTATTCACTTCATTTTAACAATTATACAGGAATAGGACTTGATCAAACTTTTGCAGGGCATGTTGGAGCAAGTGCTGGAGGTGTTGATGGTACAGCTAGTTTAGGAATAACCTCTAGTAGTGATAATGGATTAACCTTGCAACCTAATATAGGTTTCTCT
>DATHOW010000230.1:0-37619 GCA_035484495.1 Bacteroidia bacterium
CCGAATAAATTAAATACAGGTCGTATATTCGCATTCTATGAGTACAGTAAAAATTGGTGCAGAAAAACTTACACTTTCCATTTACAAACAAATTTTAATAGACAACCAACCTATTGAGATTAACGATGCCGCTATAAAAAAAGTTTACGAGAGTCATTATTTTTTAAAAGAGTTTATTAAAGACAAGCTTATTTATGGTGTAAACACCGGCTTTGGCCCTATGGCACAATATAAAATAAGTCATAACGATCAAATACAATTACAGTATAATTTAATTCGCAGTCATTGTAGTGGCAGCGGAAACCCCATTGCTGAAATTAACGTGCGAGCTACTATGTTAGCGCGACTTAACATGCTGTTGCTGGGTTATTCGGGCATACACCCTGAAGCCATTACTTTATTAAAAGAAATGATTAACCGCCACATTACCCCTATTTTATTTGAACATGGAGGGCTTGGTGCTAGTGGAGATCTAGTTCAATTAGCCCACTTAGCACTTGCCATGATTGGCGAAGGAGATGTACATTACAAAGGAGAAATTACAACCGCTGAAAAAGCATTTCAAGCTGAGAGTTTAACCCCATTAAACATTCATATACGCGAAGGGCTGGCATTAATGAATGGCACATCTGCTATGTGTGGCATAGGCATTATAAATTTATTGCACGCTAAAAATATTTTAGATAAAGCTACCCAAGCGTCCTCCATGATTATTGAAATGGTTGAATCGTATGACGATCATTATTCTGATGAGCTTAACAGCGTAAAACTTCATCGCGGGCAAAACCTTATTGCACAAAACATTAGAACACATTTAATTGATAGTAAACTGGTAAAAAAACGCGGCAAACATTTATACGATCAACCAACTACCGAAACCATTGTAAAAGAAAAAGTACAAGAATA
Source organism: Bacteroidia bacterium (assembly GCA_035484495.1). Classification (GTDB taxonomy): domain Bacteria; phylum Bacteroidota; class Bacteroidia; order B-17B0; family Aurantibacillaceae; genus PALSA-968. Next base: position 907 of record DATHOW010000230.1, read on the forward strand.
TTATTCTATACGCTGTGTGCCGCAAATACTAGGCCCTATTTATGATACAATTGCTTTTGCCGAAGAAATTATTATTGACGAAATAAATTCAGCCAACGATAACCCTATTGTTGATTACAAAAACAAAAATGTTTTTCATGGCGGTAATTTTCATGGTGATTATCCTGCTATAGAAATGGACAAATTAAAAATTGCCATCACAAAACTTTCTATGTTATCAGAAAGGCAATTAAATTTTTTAATGAATGACAAGTTAAACAATAAGCTTCCTTCGTTTGTTAACTTGGGCATACTTGGTTTAAACCTAGGCATGCAGGGTACACAGTTCACAGCAACATCTACCGTGGCAGAGAATCAAACCTTGTCAAACCCCATGTACATTCATAGCATTCCGTCTAACAACGATAATCAGGATATAGTGAGCATGGGCTCTAACGCTGCGCTAATGGCTCAAAAAGTAATTAATAACACATACGAGGTTTTAGCTATAGAATTTATGAGCATTATTCAAGCCATTGATTATTTAAAGTGTGAAGGCAAATTATCATCTATTTCTAAAAAATTATATTCGGATTTACGGGCTCTTGTTCCTGTTTTTGATAAGGATACTGTTCAGTATATCCGTCAGCAAAAAATTATAGCTTATTTAAAGCAAATTTAACTGTATTTTAGGCTGGAGAAGCCTAAAAAATTGCTGTTTTACCCCCTCAATTAGTTTTAAATTCAAGAGCTTAATCTTATTTTTAAAATGCCTTTTTTCTTTTTAAATTCGCAGATTGCTTTATTATTAGCTCATAAATATGAAATTTGCATTAGTTACAGGTGGTTCTCGTGGTATAGGTAAGGCTATTTGTCTTAAACTAGCTGAAGCAGGCTACCATATTCTTATTAATTACCAAGCTAACGAAGAAGAAGCTAAAAAAACAGCCGCTCTAATAGAAGCCAATGGTGTTACTGCCCAATTAATGAAATTTGATGTGTCTAAAGAACCCGAAGTAAATGCTGTTTTGGGTACTTGGATAGAAGCTAATAAAGATAAAACCATAGAAGTTTTGGTTAACAATGCTGGCATTCGCAAAGACAATTTGTTGATGTGGATGAGCAACGACGAGTGGCACAAAGTAATGGACATTGCTGTTGACGGATTTTTTTACGTAACACGTCTTATCATAAAAGATATGTTGGTTAAAAAATACGGAAGGATAATTAATATTACTTCGCTTTCGGGCTTAAAGGGTTTACCTGGGCAAACTAATTACTCTGCTTCAAAAGCAGCTGTAATTGGTGCTACCAAAGCATTGGCACAAGAGGTTGGCCGTCGTGGTGTTACTGTAAACGCAGTTGCACCCGGGTTTATAAAAACAGATATGACCGAGGGGATAAACGAAAAAGATTTTAAAGCTCTTATACCTGCTGCCCGTTTTGGCGAAGTAGATGAAGTTGCCGATGTGGTTGTGTTTTTAGCCTCTCCAAAAGCATCTTACGTTACAGCACAAGTTATATCGGTAAACGGAGGTTTATATTCATAAAAATGAAACGAGTTGTTATAACGGGTATGGGAATTTGGTCTTGCCTAGGCATTAGCTTAGATGAGGTTACAAATTCGCTACGCCAAGGCAAATCAGGAATTATTTTTGATGCAGAACGCAAGCCTTTAGGTTATCGTTCTGCACTTACAGGCACCGTTCCTAAAACAGAATTAAAGGGTTTACTAGATAGAAGAGCTCGCGTTCAAATGTCAGAACAAGCAGAGTATGCTTATATGAGTACTGTGCAGGCATTAAAGCAAGCCAAAATGGAACCCGATTGGATTGCAAAAAACGAAGTGGGCATTTTATTTGGAAACGATTCATCTGCTAAAGCTGTTATACAAAGTGCTGATTTAGCCCGTTTAAAAAAAGATAACACACTTATTGGATCTGGTTCAATTTTTCAATCGATGAATTGCACCATTACCATGAATTTATCTACCATTTTTAAATTACGTGGGGTAAACTTTACTATTAGTGCGGCCTGTGCTAGTGGCTCACACGCTGTTGGCATGGCTTATTTAATGGTAAAATGGGGTTTACAAAAAGCGGTGATTTGTGGTGGTGGACAAGAACTTAACCATTATACATTTGGCAGTTTTGATGCCTTAAGTGCTTTTTCTATAAGAGAAAATGAGCCAACCAAAGCTTCTCGTCCGTTCGATAAAAACCGCGATGGGCTTATCCCTGGTGGCGGTGCAGCTACCCTTGTTTTAGAAGATTATGATGAGGCCGTAAAAAGAGGTGCTCCAATTTTAGCCGAAATTGTTGGTTATGGCTTTTCTTCTAATGGAGATCATATTTCAAACTCTAGTCCCGAAGGACAAATCCGCTCTCTTGAACATGCTTTAAAAGATGCAGGCATTACTGCAAAACAAGTAGATTATATTAATGCCCATGCTACTTCTACCCAAGGGGGCGATTTTGCTGAAGCTGTTGCTATTGATACTGTTTTTAGTGCAACCAAGCCTTTGGTGAGCTCTACCAAGTCTATGACCGGACACGAGTGTTGGATGGCTGGTGCCAGTGAAATTGTGTATTCTACCCTTATGATGCACAACGATTTTGTTGCGCCAAACATAAATTTTGAAACCCCTGATGAGGCTTCTGCCAAACTAAATATAGCCACCGGTGCAGTAGATAAAAAAATAGATGTGTTTTTAAGTAACTCTTTTGGGTTTGGGGGCACCAATTCTACCCTGATAGTTAAAAAAGTTTAATCTATATTTGTGCTCGATATGACTAAAGAAGAAATTATAGCAAGAACTAACCAATTTTTAGTAGACGAATTTGAAGTTGATGCTACTAAAATTACTCCCGACGCCAATCTTAAAGAAACACTTGGTTTGGATAGTTTGGATTATGTTGATTTGGTGGTAATTATTGAAAGCAATTTTGGTTTTAAAGTAGTGGGCGAAGATTTTGTTACCATTACTACTTTCCAGCATTTTTACGATTACTGCTACAACAAAGTAGCTGCAAAAGCAACCGCATAAATTTTTCATGCAACAACAAAAATGGCAAGGCAAAAGCTCCGGCGGTGTACTTGGCTATAAAATTTTTGTTTTTTTACTAAACACATTCGGACTTTCATTCTCTTACCTATTTTGTCGATTTATCGCTTTAATTTATTTTTTCTTTTCAAAATCAAAAAAAACAGTCTATCGTTATTTTAGAGATGTTCATCATTACTCTCGCTTTAAATCAATCATATGTGTATATAAAAACTATTATATTTTCGGACAAACACTACTAGATAAATTTGCTGTTTTATCAGGAGTAAAGACCAATTTTATAGTTCAGCGTGATGGGCAAGAAAACCTGGTAAACATTCATAAGCAAAAACAAGGATGTCTTTTAATAAGCGCGCATATGGGCAACTGGGAAATTGCCGGACAGCTGTTAAATCTGTATGATAATTTAAAATTCAATATGCTAGTTTATGATAACGAAGCCGAGCAGATGAAAAAATACATGGATAGTATTTTAAAAGAAAAACAAATAAATTTAATTGGCATACGCGATAATGATATAAGCTATTTGGTTGAATTACACAGGGCTTTTGGCAAACAAGAGTGGCTGGTTATGCATGGCGATAGGTTTAGAGAAGGTGCTCCTTTTATTGAAAAAAATTTTTTAGACAGAAAAGCCAAATTCCCTGCCGGACCATTTATACTTGCCGCAAAATTTGGTGTTCCGGTTTTGTTTTCGTTTTGTTTTAAAGAGAATAACAAAGTTTACCAACTTTATGCTAAACCCGGCATTCAGCTTAAAAAATCGCGTAGTGAAGAAGAAACGCAAGCTGCTATACAACTACTATCAGATGCTTATATACAAACTTTAGAAGAAATGGTTAAAAAATATCCCCTACAATGGTTTAATTTTTACGATTTTTGGGGAAGTTAAACCAACACATGAGCTTTTTAGTAGATAAAAACCACATTACCGATTACATCCCACAAAAACCACCTATTGTAATGATAGACGCTATAATAAGCTGTGATGATGTTAGTGTAACTACACAATTTGAAATACAAGTCGACAACATTTTTGTACAGGATAATTTTTTGCATGAGCCAGGTGTTATAGAAAACATGGCACAGACAGCAGCCGCTAAAGCTGGTTACGAAGCAAAAAAACAAAATGCAGAACCTTTTTTAGGATTTATTGGTGCTATTAAAAATTTAAAAATTCACGCGCTACCTAAAGTAGGCGATATTATTAAAACCACAGTTATTGTTAAGATGGATGTAATGGGCATTACTTTAATAGGCGCAGCGTCTACCTGTGGCGATACTCAAATTGCAGAATGTGAAATGAAAATTGTAATTCAAAAAACCACCCATGTACCAGCCTAAAACAATAACTACTACCGCCGAAATTATTGTAAAGTTTAGTGACTGCGACGCTTTGCAAATGGTGTGGCACGGCAACTACATAAAGTATTTTGAAGACGGTAGAGAAGATTTTGGAAGAAAGCATGGTTTGGGTTACTGGGAAATTTACAAGCAATCTAATTTGGCTGTACCACTAATACATGTTGATTGCGATTATAAAAAATTTGTTGGCTTAGGCGAAAAATTAACCATAGAGTCAACTTACATTGAAACACCTGCGGCTAAAATTATTTTTGAATACAAAATTTTTAATGCAAAAAAAGAATTGGTTTGCACTGGTAAAACCGTGCAAGTTTTTGTAGATGCTGTAACTAAAGAATTACTAATTACCATTCCTCCTTTTTATCAAGCGTGGAAAGACAAATGCTTATAGCCCATTGAACAAAGCCTTTTTACATAATTCAAACATTGTTAGCCCGCTCGGTTTTACCACCACACAGAATTTTAGTGCTGTATGTGATGGTAAAGTTGCTATGCAAAATCATGTGTTTAATGGTACAACTTATTTTGCTTCGGTTATTCAAGATAAGTTATTAGACGATGCTTTTATTCAACAAACCAAATTAAATCCAAAAGAGTTTACTCATTTAGAAAAAATGTGTATCCTATCTGTGCAGGATGTTACAACTCATTCAAGCATAAATGTAAAAAGCAAACGCACACTTTTTATTTTTTCTACTACTAAGGGAAATATAGGCTTATTAGAAAATAATCCAGCTAAAATCCCTAAAGACAGAATTTATTTACATAAAACCGCCGAAGTAATTTCAGCTTATTTTAGTTTTGCAAATAAACCTATGGTGGTTTCAAATGCCTGCATCTCTGGACTGCTTGCTATCATTATCGCAAAAAGATTATTAGTTGATAATCAGTACGACAATATAATTGTAACTGGTGCCGACGTGGTTTCTACATTTACCCTTTCGGGGTTTAATTCGCTAGGAGCACTTAGCAATGTTGTTTGCAAACCCTTCGATAAAAACAGAAGCGGCATTAATTTAGGAGAAGCAGCAGCAAGCATTTTAGTAAGCAATCAACAACAAAATGGGGTTGAAATTATTTCAGAATGTTCAGCTAACGATGCTAACCACATATCGGGTCCATCTCGTACAGGCGAAGGTTTATATAAATGTCTGCAAAAAGTTTTAGCAAACAACGCAGTTCCCGATTTTATAAATGCACACGGCACAGCCACCGAGTTTAATGATGAAATGGAATCTATTGCGTTTAATCGCACTGGCATACAAAGCGTTTTAACAAATAGTTTAAAAGGATACTATGGCCATACACTTGGTGCCGCAGGGGTTTTAGAAAGTATTTTTTGCGCAGAAGGTTTAAGGCAAAATAAAATTATTGCCTCTGCCGGATTTGAAAAGCAAGGAACATCAATTCCCTTAAACATCATTACAAGAACAGAAAACAAAGAAAGTACAACTTGCCTAAAAACTGCTTCGGGCTTTGGCGGCTGTAATGCAGCAGTTTTATACAAATTGAATTAATGAGTAATTATATTTTATCATATACAAAAATTAAAAACAATTGCTTGTGGCATAATGGTAAACTAATTATTCAAAGCCCTGAAACTGTCAATTACACTAGCTTTTTAGAAGAAACATATAAATCTCTAAGCCTTTCGTATCCTAAGTTTTTTAAAATGGATGCTTTATCTAAACTGGGTATTTTATGTGCTGAACAGATTTTTGCAGATGAAAATATAAGCAACTTATATCCCAAAGAAAAAACGGCCGTTGTTTTATCAAACAAAAATTCAAGCTTACAAACAGATGTGGCATATTCAAAAACAATGGGCGATTTTCCAAGTCCTTCCCTTTTTGTTTACACATTACCCAACATTGTAACAGGCGAGATTGCTATCAAACACCAAATCACGGGCGAAAACGCATTTTTTATTGAACCAACTTTTAATGCCGATTTACTACACAACTATGCTCAGTTACTTCTGCAAGATAGTGCTGCTGTGCTTTGCGGTTGGCTTAACATAGATGAAAATAGCTACGAAGGCCTTTTATATTACGTTGCAAAGCCATTAGCAAACGAGGAGAAAAAAACTAACTTTATCAAACATAACCCCATTAATATAGCGCAACTTTATACAAAATAATTATGGAGAATTTAATTGAAATTTTAAAGAAACAAATTATCGAACAATTAAATTTGGCGGAGGTGAAACCGGAAGATATAGATGCTTCGGCACCTTTGTTTGGTGCTGGTTTAGGATTAGATTCTATTGACGCACTTGAATTGATTGTGCTACTTGAAAAACATTACGGATTAAAAATTCAAGACCCAAAAGATGCAAAAAACATCTTTCAGTCGGTAAAAACCTTAGCAGAATACATCACATCTCAAAAAAAATAATCCTGTTAAATGGTATTTGTAACCGGCATAGGCATTATTTCAGCTATTGGAAAAAACGTAAGCGAAACCCTTTCTTCTTTACTTGAAGGGCGTACTGGCATTGGTAAAATAAATCATTTGCAAACTATTCATAAAGACAATTATGTTGCCAGCGAGGTTAACTACTCCTTACAGGAGTTAGAAAATTTAGCCGGATTAAAAAATTCAAACTACAACAGAACGACCCTATTAAGTCTATTAGCTACCCAAGAAGCTTTAACAAGTGCAGGAATTAAAAGCATCTCTGCCCACCGTACAGGTTTTATCTCTGCAAGCAGTGTGGGTGGTATGTGCCATTCTGAATTATTGTACAAAGATTTTTTAGAGCATAAATCACACGAAAATTTTATTGATACACATTACACAGGCGCACACGCAACTGATGTAGCTAAGCACTTTGGAATTACAGATTATATTACAACCATAAGTACCGCCTGCTCTTCGGCGGCTAATGCAATTATGTTGGGCGCCCGTTTAATTAACAACAATATACTTGATAGAGTTGTTGTTGGCGGCTCAGATGCACTTTGTAAGTTTACTTTTAATGGCTTTAACACCTTAATGATTTTAGATAAAGAGTGGTGTAAGCCCTTTGATGATAATAGAAAAGGGCTTAATCTAGGCGAAGGTGCCGCCTACTTGGTTTTAGAATCTGAGCGTGTTGTAAAAGCAGAAAATAAAAAAACATTAGCTATACTTAGTGGCTACGGAAATGCAAACGACGCTTATCATCAAACAGCTTCATCACCTGATGGACAAGGTGCTTATGCTGCTATACAAAAAGCTTTAGAGATTGCGAATCTTTCTCCTAACAAAATAGATTATGTAAATGCGCACGGTACAGGTACGGCTAATAACGATTCATCGGAAGCAGCTGCCATGCAAAATATATTTAAAGAAAATATGCCCCTTTTTAGTTCTACCAAAGCATTTACCGGACACGCATTGGCTGCTGCCGCGAGTATAGAGGCTGTTATAACTATACTTTCTATTCAGCATAAAATCATTTTTCCTAATTTAAATTGCGTTAGCCCTATGCAAGACACCATTTTATTTCCTGTTACAAGTCTGCAAAAAAATGTAGAAATAAATCACGCACTATCAAACTCGTTTGGTTTTGGTGGAAATTGTTCATCCTTAATTTTTAGCAAAAACTAAGATGACAATCTACATTAATGGCACGGGTTGCATATCGCATCAAAACACCATTGATGCAGATGCTTTTTTTGAGAATAGGGAAATTGATTGCCTGCCATTACTTGTGGCCCAAGAACCTGATTATAAAGGTTACGTTCCTGCAAATATGCTTAGACGTATGTCGCACATAATTAAAATGGGGGTTGCCGCAGCAAAAATAAGTTTGCAACAAGCCGAGTTAGAAAATGTTGACGCTATAATTACTGGAACGGGATTAGGTTGTTTTGAAGACACCACCAAGTTTTTAAAAACACTTATCGAAAACAATGAGCAGCTTTTAACGCCAACTTCTTTTATTCAATCTACTCACAACACAGTAGCAGGGCAAATTGCATTGCTTATAAAATGTCACAACTATAATTTTACCTATACACAACAAGGCATGTCGTTTGAAAGTGCTTTGGTCGATGCTATGATGTTTTTAAACGAAAACAAAAACAGCAACATTTTAGTTGGTGGGCTTGACGAAGCCATTCAGCCTTATTATGATTTACTTGTAAAAGCAGGGCACATAAAAAAACAAGAAGATGTAATTACTGAAATTGAAAAAAATAAAACCCACGGTTTTTGTTTAGGCGAGGGGGCTTCTTTTTTTGTGTTAAGCAACCAAAAAAACAAAACTACAAAAGCCCAAATTAAAGGATTAAAAACTTTTACATTCATAAAAGGAGCTGATGATTTACAAAATAAACTAACTACCTTTTTACGGGGAATAGATTTATCAATAAATGATCTAAACCTTGTTTTATCTGGTAATTCAGGCGATGCGGAAGATGATACAATACTAAACGAAAGCAATAGACAACTTTTTTCAAAAATTGATATAGTATATTTTAAACCCTTGTGTGGCGAGTATTTTACAGCAAGCGCTTTTGCTTTATGGTTAGCATCCGCCATTATAGAAAAACAAAAGGTTCCAAAAGTTTTAATACAAGGGCACAGCAACAAAAAGGATTTAAAAACTATTTTAATCGTTAATCAATATCGCAATACAGAATATTCCTTTATGTGTGTTTCATCATGTTAACTCATCGTACTAACATATTTATTTTTTTAGTATTTCTGTCGGTTTTTGGTTTTTTAATTTATGCCAATCATTGGCCAATAGGTGTTTTAATTGTTCCCATTTCACTTTTTATCGTCATTGAAATTATAGGCACATCAAAGCTTTCCGTTAATTTTCATTTTAATTCAATTTGCAAAGCAGAAACAAACGAGAAAATTGTTGCTATAACTTTTGACGATGGTCCACATGGAGAAGCAACCGAAAAAGTGCTGACCGTTTTAAAAGAATATAATGTTACAGGTACTTTTTTTTGCATTGGAAAAAAAATAAACGATCAGGTTTCTTTGCTAAAAAAAATAAACGAAGCAGGGCATATTGTTGCAAACCATAGTTATGCACATGGCAATTTATTCGATTTACAAACTACAAAAAAATTAACTGAAGAGCTTGAACTCACCAATAAAGTCATAAAAGATGCTATTAGTAAAGTTCCTGCTTTTTTTCGCCCTCCTTATGGGGTTGCCACACCCGCGCTTGGTAGGGCCATACAAAAAAATAAGATGATTTCTATTGGGTGGAGCATCCGTTCATTTGATACTTCTATAAAAAATCCTGAAAAAACATTTCAAAACATTCAATCTCAAATCAAATCTGGCTCTATTATTTTATTACACGATAGAGTTGAGGGCTGCGATATAGTTGTTAGGCTTTTGCTAAATTTTTTGAAAGAAAATAATTATACTGTGGTAAACTTAGATAAACTGATAAACCAACCTGCTTATGCTTAAACAAAAACTATATCTTCTGTTTTGTGTTTTTTCCGTTTCATTGTTTGCGCAAACGGGCTTTAAAACTGCAAAAGACACCGCTTTATTGAAAGAAAAAATAAATGCCATCTCTAAAGAAACCAATTCCCTTGAAAGTGATTTTACACAGGTAAAAATGCTGAGTATGTTATCTGAAAAAATCACCAGTAAAGGGCATTTTTGCTTTAAAAAAGACAATCTTTTGCGCTGGGAGTATGTTAGCCCTTACACTTATGTAATTGTAATTAATAAAGATAAAGTGTTTATAAAAGACGATACCAAATTAAAGAAGTACGACATGAATTCTAACAAAATTTTTAAAGAAATCAATGATATTATGATTTCTTGCATTGACGGAAACATATTGGCATCTAATAAGTTTAAAATTTCTTATGGAGAAAACGACAAAGCTTACAGACTAGAATTAACACCACTTGTAAAAGGAATGAAAGAAAGTTTGAAAGTAATTTACATGTATTTTGATAAAGCTGTAACTTCGGTAACTAAACTCGAAATGGTAGAAACTACTGACGATTTTACCATTATTGATTTCACAAACAAAAAAGTAAATGGAAATATTCCGGCTGAAAAATTTATACTTAAGTAGCCTCTTTATTCTACTCACTAGCTGTGCCATTCCTTTAAAATATAAGTTAGCTGAGCAAAGAAACATCACAGCAACCGATGCTCAACCGCTTGTTTTGGATGACAACACAATGCTTTATAAAACACAAATTTTTTTGTTTAATAATTACTACACCGGCATGTTACTCCATAAACAAACTGACAGTAGTACATCGCACCTTGTTTTTGTAACCGAACTTGGCATGAAAATGTTTGATATAGAGATAAAAAGGGATGGCCTGAAAATGCTTTATTGCTTTGCCCCGATGAACAAACCCAAAATCACCAACCTGTTAGAACAGGATATGGGATTAATCCTGTTATACCAGTTATTAAATAAATCTGGTAAGATATATGTAGATACAAAGGAAGGGAGAACCTTATATGTTACAAGGGAGAGTGGTAAAAGACATTTTTATTATACCCAAGGAAAATCAAACAGAATAACCAAATCTTTAGTAAAAGGCGCTTTATTTACTAAGCAAAAAACTGTGTATAAATTTGGTGTCGATAATTTACCCGAAAGCGTATCTTTAAAGCATAAAGGATTGTTACGTTTAAAGATTAAATTAAACAGAATCGTTACAACTAAAGCAAATGATTAAGTTCCTACTTGAAGATTTTTATACCGAAACCCTTTCTACCGATTTAAGTGCCGAAAACAAATTTAACTCTACGGTAGAACTAAATCCATCACATAAAATATACAAAGGGCATTTCCCTGAAATTCCGGTTGCTCCGGGTGTTTCTTTAATTCAGCTTATACAAGAAGTATTAGCTAAAAAAATCAATCAGTCGTTAGCCTTAAAAGAGGGTAGCAATATTAAGTTTTTAGCCATGATAAATCCTTTAAAGGAAAATAAGCTAACTATTTCCTATACTATCCTAATGACAGATAAAGAAGTTGATGTTACTGCAAATATTTCGGGTAAAGAAATAATTTATGTAAAATTTAAAGGGAAGTTCAACATCAAATACATTCTGTTTCTACCATGAGTTACGCCTGCCGTTTAAATAGTTTTTTTGAAGAACAACGTTGCTGTGTACTTATACCCACCTATAATAATCAAAAAACACTTGAAAAAGTAATTACTGATACCCTTTTATATACAAATCATATTATTGTTATAAATGATGGGTCGACTGACACAACAGCTGAAATATTAGAGAAGTTTAAAGATGTAATCTGTGTAGTAAGTTTTTCCGAAAACTGTGGCAAAGGTCTAGCATTAAGAGAAGGGTTTAAATTTGCCTTAGAAAAAAATTATCGATATGCCATTAGCATTGATAGCGATGGACAACATTACCCCGAAGATTTAGAAGGCTTTCTGATAAAAATTAAAGAGCAACCCGACGCACTTATTATTGGAGCAAGAAACATGGAGCAGGCAAGTGTGCCGGGCAAGAGTAGTTTTGGAAATAAATTTTCTAATTTTTGGTTTCAGTTAGAAACCGGAATTAAAATGCCTGACACTCAATCGGGTTATCGTCTATACCCTATAGAAAAATTAAAAAATATTTCTTTTTACACCACTCGTTTTGAATTTGAAATAGAGGTTATTGTAAAAGCTGCTTGGGCAGGTATCACTGTTATTCCCATACCAGTTAAGGTTTTTTATCCAACTAAAAAAGAACGAGTTTCTCACTTTCGTCCCACAAAAGATTTTTTTAGAATAAGTGTTTTAAATACTTGTTTGGTTCCGCTGGCAATTATTTGGTATCGCCCAAAACTGTTTATTAAAAGCCTAAATGCCGCAAGCATTAAAAAATATTTTAAAAACGCGTTTTTTAATCAAGAAGAATCCGTTTTGAAAAAATCCCTGTCAGTTAGTTTAGGTATATTTTTCGGTATAATTCCCATCGTAGGGTTTCAGGTAATTTCAGCACTCGCAACAGCTCATCTTTTAAAATTAAATAAAGCTATTGTATTGGTAGCTATAAACATTAGCCTTCCCCCTATGATTCCGCCATTGGTGTATGCAAGTTTTAAAGTAGGAGAACTAATTACGCAAACAAAAAGTACATTTTCATTCTCTCATATTACCTCTAAAAATGTTGAAACAGATACGTTTATATTTTTAATCGGCTCTTGTTGTCTTGCTATATTGCTTGCCTTGTTATTTGGATTAATAACATATTTCACATTAACCTTTATACGAAAGAAGAAGAAAAACACTCAAAACTCTCTTCAATAAGCCATGTTTTTATATCGCATATACCAGTTTTTTGCTAAGCGCCTTTTTTTATTGACGGCAACCGTTTTGGTATGTGTTGGCGCGGCAAGTTACTTCGCCTCCAAAATAAAAATAGAAGAAGACATTACTCGTTTCATTCCAAACGATAAAAAAGTAAATAACATCAACGATATACTAAACAGTTTAAAAATTAAAGATAAGCTGGTAGTAAATATTTATAATGTCGACACAACTAGTGTAAATCCTGAAAGTATAAAAGCAACAGCCGATGCTCTTGCAGACACCTTACTTTTAAAATTTGGAAATAGTTACATAAAAGAAATAAAATACAAAATTGCTGATGATAATGTAGCCAACCTATATCAAACATTTTACAACCATCTACCTATTTTTTTAGATGAAAAAGATTATCAGCAAATTGAAAAAAACCTTCGGAAAGACTCTATAAAACAGGTCCTGCAAAATGATTACAAGACCTTGCTATCGCCAACAGGAATAGTATTTGGTAAGTTCATTAAAAAAGACCCACTTAACATAATCCCCCTCGTTTTAAAAAAACTAAAGGGCTTGCAGTATGATGAAAACTTTGATTTAAATAATGGTTACATCTTTACCAATAATAATAAAAACCTGCTGTTTTTAATTACACCTTCGGTTGCATCTACCGAATATGCGGTCAATAAAACATTCCTTACTTTTTTAGATAGTGTTATTCCCATTTTAGAAAACAGAAATCAAGTTAAGATTGAATATTTCGGCACAGCAGCAGTTTCTTTAGCAAACTCCGAGCAAATTAAAAAAGACTCTATACTTACTTCCATTCTTGCGCTTACCCTTATTGCATTAATTTTAATTTTATACTTCAGGCGTGTTCTTATAGTTGTTTTCATATTACTACCCGTAGCATTTGGGGCCGTTTTCTCGTTAGCATTAATTTATTTATTAAAAGGAGAAGTATCGGCTATTGCCTTAGGTGCAGGGTCTATTGTATTAGGCATTGCTATTAATTATTCTCTGCATTTTTTCGCTCACTTTAAACACGAGCAATCAGTTGAACGAGTTTTAAAAGATTTAACAGCACCTATGTTGCTGGGTTGCACAACAACCGTAGCAGCATTTTTAGCTTTGCAGTTTGCAAAATCTGAAGCGATGCATGATTTTGGTTTGTTTGCCGGATGCAGTTTAATAGGAGCCGTGTTGTTTTCTATTATTGTATTGCCACATCTCCTAAAAAAAAATAAAAAAAAAGAACAAGCTTCAGAAGAAATAAAATCTGTCTGGATGGATAAAATTATTTCCTACCAGCTTCATAAAAACAAATTTGTGCTAATCGCTTTTGGCTTACTCACATTATTATTTTCATACACCGCTCGTAACGTAAGTTTCGAAAGCGACATGATGAAAGTTAATTATCAGTCTGAAAAATTAATTCTAGCCGAAAAACATTTAAACGCTCTTAATAAATTTTCACTGCGTTCGGTTTATGTTATCTCAAATGGCAGCAACGCCAATGAAGCTTTAAAGGCACACGAACAAGTCGTTACAAAACTTCAACAATTAAAAGAAGATAAAGTAGTTGCAAAATATTCTTCTGTTTCTAGTTTGTTAGTTTCAGATTCTTTACAAAAAATTAGAATTGATAGATGGAATAAGTTTTGGTCTACCCATAAAGATTCTGTTAAGAAAAGTCTTACTCTTTACGGATCCGAATTGAAATTTAAAGAAAATGCTTTTTCAGATTTTTATAATTTACTAGATAAAAAATTTACTTCAGTAAATCTTATACAAAATGACACCCTTAGAAGCTTGGTAGACGATTGGATAACAGAAAAAAATAACAAGATTGCTATTATTTCTTTATTAAAAGTGCCCGAAGAGATAAAATTAAAGGTGTACGATGCTTTTGCCGAAATGCCACACACACTCGTGTTTGATAGGCAATATTTGACTACAAAATACGTAGAAGTTATTAGCTCCGACTTTAACACCATACTAATAATAACCGGATTGTTAGTGTTTGGGTTTATGTTGTTATCGCACGGCAGAATAGAGCTTGCCCTCATAAACTTTTTACCCATGTTCATTACTTGGATTTGGATACTCGGCATAATGGGCATATTAGGTTTAAAGTTTAACATCATAAACATTATCATCTCAACTTTCATTTTTGGTTTAGGAGATGATTACAGTATTTTCATTATGGACGGATTGAGTCATGAATATAAATACAGACGTAAAAATCTAGACTCCTACAAATCTTCCATTTTTTTATCAGCAGTAATTACAACTATAGGTTTTGGCGTGTTGTTGTTTTCAAAACATCCCGCGCTTAAATCAATTGCAGCCATTACCATTATTGGTATGGTGGCCGTTGTATTCATTTCATTTATAGTACAACCTATGTTGTATAATGCTTTAATCCTTAATCGCGTAAAAAGAAACCTCCCTCCTGTAACCATCAAAAATTTCTTTTTAATTTGGCTTGGTTTCTTCATTTTCTTCTTTGGTAGTTTTGTTGTAAGGTGGGGTGGCTCGCTTATTTTTGCTATATATCCGGGTAATAAATCTAAAAAACGACTTGCCTTTCATAAACTCTTTATGAATATGTGCAAATTCATTATTTATTTTTTTGCTAACGTAAAAAAGAATATCATTAGCGATTATCATGAAGACTTTAAAAAACCTGCCATTATAGTTTGTAACCATCAGTCGTATATAGATTTAGCTTTACTACCAACCCTATATCCTAAAATGAATTTGTTTACCAATGAGTTTGCATGGAACTCTTTTTTGTTTGGCAAAATTGTTAGGTTGGCAGATTTTTATCCATCTAACTTAGGTTACGAGCAGTCGATAGATAAAGTAATTGAAAAAATGAACGATGGTTACTCTGTTCTTATTTTCCCCGAGGGAACTCGCTCTACTACCGGTAACATTTTACGCTTTCATAAGGGAGCTTTTCTTTTAGCAGAAAAACTGCAAGTAGATATAATTCCTATTGTGTTACATGGTGCCGATTACTGTCTACCCAAAAACGATTTTTATTACAGAGAAAGCACGCTCACTTTAAAAATTCTGCCTCGTATAAAACCTACGGATGATTTAGTAAAAGGTGGTTATCAAACGGCAGCAAAAAATGTTTGCGCTTTAATGCGAAAAGAGCACCAATTGATTAAACAGGAAGTAGAAACTACTAGATTTTATAGGGCCGAATTAATTAGAAATTACATTTACAAAGGCCCCATATTAGAGTGGTACTGTCGTATAAAAACTAAACTCGAAAACAACTACCAACAGTTTGAAGATCTCCTTCCAAAAAAAGGAAAAATTGTAGATATAGGTTGCGGTTACGGCTTTCTATCTATTATGTTGGGTTTGATGAGTAAAGAGCGAGAAATTTTAGGAATAGATTATGATGACGAAAAAATACAAATAGCTCAAAACTGTTTATCAAAATCTGAGAAACTAAATTTTGTTTGTGCAGATGTAACTAATTATAATTTTGAAAAAGCAGATGCCTTTATCATAAGCGATGTACTACATTATTTTTCAACCGAAAAACAAATTCAATTAATTGAAACATGCCTTAAGCGGTTAAATCCTAGCGGGGTTTTAATAATACGAGATGCCGATGCAAGCATGCAAAAACAACATCGCTTTACTAAGCTAACCGAGTTTTTTTCTACCAAGTTTGGGCTTAATAAAACTACACAGGGCAGGCTTCATTTTTTCTCTTCATCATTAATAACCGGTGTTATAAATAAATTTCCCACATTTAGTTGCCAAAAAATAAGTGACAGTTCTATCACATCAAATAATATATTTGTTATTACAAACAACGGCAATGGGCAATAAGTACGATATAGTTATTATAGGCAGTGGCATGGGTGGCTTGTGTACGGCCTACATTTTAAGTAAAGAGGGGTATAATGTTTGCGTACTAGAGAAAAACAGGCAAATAGGCGGTAATCTTCAAATATTTTCCAGAAGTAAATCTATTTTTGATACCGGCATACATTACATTGGCGGTTTGGCCGAGGGGCAAAACTTAAACCAATATTTTAAATATTTTGGTTTAATGAATAAAATTAAATTAAAACAACTAGACGTAGATGGTTACGACCATGTAAGTTTTAAGGGAGACCCTATAGTATATAAACATGCGCAGGGTTATGATAATTTTGTAGAGCAACTTGCTCAACATTTTCCACAGGAAAGGGGAAACCTTATTAAGTACATAAAAAAAATGGAAGAGATTTGCAACCATTTCCCATTATACAGAGTTAGTAATGAAGTAAAAGACGTTACACACGCCGATTTTTTACAAACCGACACCAAAGCATATTTAGAAACTGTTACGTCAAATAAAAAATTACAAAATGTTTTAGGGGCCACTAATCCTTTATATGCGGGCGAAGCAAACAAAACACCTTTATACGTACATGCGCTTGTTGTAAACTCGTATATTGAAAGTGCTTGGAGATGCGTTGATGGTAGTGGGCAAATTGCCAA
Source organism: Bacteroidia bacterium (assembly GCA_035484495.1). Lineage (GTDB taxonomy): Bacteria > Bacteroidota > Bacteroidia > B-17B0 > Aurantibacillaceae > PALSA-968. The sequence continues at coordinate 18,091 of DATHOW010000230.1, forward strand.
ACACCTAGGCGATTCTATCAAAGAAATGGGTGGCACCATACTTAACTATAGCGAAGCCAAAAAGTTTAATTTTTTAGGCGGAGAAATTAAAGAAGTAGAGCTTACTGACGGAAGAATCATCGAGGGCAAAAAATTTATCTGTAATACAGATTTAACAAAGGCTTTAGAGATGGTTGACACCAAATATTTGCGCCCAGCATATAGAAATCGAATAACCAACTTAGAAACTACTACATCCGTATTTATTGTGTATTTGGTTTTAAAACCAGGCACTTTAAAATATTTCAATTACAACATCTATCACAATTTTGGATCGGATGCATGGGATGCCATGAATTATACCGAAGAAACATGGCCAAAGGGTTATGCCTTGTTTTCTCAAGCATCCTCAAAGTTTCCTGAGCATGCAGATAGTTTAATTGTAATGGGTTACATGCGCTACGATGAAGTGCAACAATGGATGCACACAAAAAACATTACACCAAACCACGTTGAAAAAAGAGGGGATGGTTACGAGGATTTCAAAAACCGAAAAACCGAAAAATTATTAGATGCTATAGAGCATAGTTTTCCGGGTATCAAAAAAAACATTGTTAGTCAACATACATCAACCCCACTAACTTATAGAGATTACATTGGCAGTAAAGATGGCAACCTATATGGCATCGCAAAAGATTATAAAGACCCCTTAAAAACATTTATTTCTCCGCGCACAAAAATTCCAAACTTACTACTAACCGGTCAAAATATTAATTTTCATGGAGTTCTAGGCGTTACCATAAGCTCTGTAGTAACTGCCTCTGAGTTGGTCGACAAAACTAAACTTGTTAAACAAATACAATCTGCTACCTAAATTTAGTTTTTCTATGTAACTTTATTGTACTTAATTGCAGTTGTAATGCAGCGCAGAAAATTCGTAAAAAACTCTTTACTAAGTTTATTGGCTATGAATAATTTAACCGATTTAAAAAATCTATCAAATACATTCACTTCGCATCAAAATAAAATGCCGTTGCTATTTGTTGGGCATGGAAACCCAATGAATGCTATAGAAGACAATGAGTATAGCAAAAAATGGAAAGCCGTAAGTGCTGAACTACCAAAACCACAAGCCATATTATGTATTTCAGCACACTGGGAAACGCACGGCACATTTGTGACAGCTATGCAAAAACCAAAAACGATTCATGATTTTGGTGGGTTTCCGCAAGAGTTATTTGATGTACAATATCCGGCAAACGGAAACCCCGCATTAGCCGATCAAATAAAAGAAGCTGTGAAAACTGCCAACGTTCAATTAGATAACAACTGGGGTTTAGACCACGGTTGTTGGAGTGTTATAAAGCAAATGTATCCTAAGGCAGATGTTCCTGTACTTGAATTTAGTTTAGATTATACCAAGCCTCCGCAATATCATTACGATTTAGCTAAAGAATTATCCTCATTAAGAAATAAAGGAGTGCTTATTGTTGGAAGTGGAAACATGGTGCACAATTTAGGAATGGTAAATTGGCAAAACCCTAACGGAGGTTACGATTGGGCCGAAGAAATGAATACAACCTTTAAACGACTAATCGAAACTAATAACCATAAAGAATTAATAAATTATTCTTCGTTTGGAAAGGCAGCGGCACTAGCCATACCAACACCTGAACATTATTTACCCCTATTATATATTATGGGTTTAAAAGAAGAAAAAGAAGCTATCAGTTTTTTTAATGATAAAACCATGATGGGCTCTCTTTCTATGACATCAGTAAAAATTGAAACAGTATAAAACCACTAAATAAAATAACATGTCAGAAAACAATCAAACAAATTATTTAGAAAGTGTAACTAAACAGTTTTTATATTATAAAAAACTAGCCGACCAATCTATTGAGCAGCTTGACCCACAACAATTATTTATTCAACCCAACGAAAATTCAAACAGTATGTCTGTTATTATAAAACACATGGTGGGTAATATGATTTCGCGCTGGACAGATTTTTTAACTACTGATGGAGAAAAACCTTGGCGTAAACGCGACGATGAATTTGAAAATAATATTGCAGATAAAGAACAATTACTAAAACTTTGGGATCAAGGGTGGAAAGTTTTTTTAGACACCCTGAGCTCATTAAAAACTGAAGATTTGCAACGCATTATATATATACGTAACGAAGGTCACACAGTAATGGAAGCCATAAACAGACAGTTAGCCCATTACCCATATCACGTGGGGCAAATTGTGTATGCTGCTAAACTATTAAAGCACGCCGAATGGAATAGTTTATCTATTCCTAAAAATAAGTCTAACGATTACAATGCAGATAAATTTGCTAAAGAAAAACAACGCAAACATTTTACCGATGACGAAAAATAAAAAAGCCGCGCATTAAAAATACACAGCCTTTAAATTAGTTTGAAGATGGTTTTAATTGCCTCCAAATTTTATTGAAAGTCCTGCTTTTATAATAGCGATATCATATCCAAGTTCTGAATAAACACCAATATTTGGGGTAAAGAAATATCTAGCAGCTACTAAAATACTCGGGTGAATAAAAACACTACTGCTGCTTTGATTTACATAAGTGCCATTAGATGGAAAAGTATTAGAATACGATGAGCTATACACATTTATTTGAACAATAGGGTAAACATCAAATTTCCCTTTGTTTAAAATATCAAAGTGGTACGTAGCTCGCGGACAAAAACCCAAAGTAGTCCACCTTTCACTGTAAACATTTGAACCATTGTTGTAACTATCACGAGAGCCTTGAAAGCCAAGCTCTAAGCCAGCTCCAATTATTCCTATACCAACATGTTTAATGCCATACTCGTAACTGGCCGTAAATGCCGGAGAGATTGCAACACTTGGGGCATAACCATAAGCGTACACCCCTCCGCCATAAGCAACTGTGTTGCCAAAACCTACACCTAAATTTAAAGCGCTCGTGCCTTCGTTAAAACATCTCTCTTGAGCGTTTGATGTGGTAGTTAAACCCACAAGTACTATTGCTATAAATAATATTAATTTATTTTTCATAATGTTTAGTTAAAATATATACACAAATATAATTGGTTTAAATTACTCTGAGAAAAAATTTTACGAGTTATATAGGTTTTTAATCCTAGTTTTTATAATTATAATAGTAGCTACGCATAATTGCTTCAAACATCATGTCGCCAAAAATATGATAGCCTTTGGCTGTAAAATGTACTTTATCTTTTTTTGCCAAACCGGCTTGCTGCCATTTAAAAATGCTTTTGTAGCCGCCCATTACAGCAAATATATCCCAAAGAGCTGCATTGTGTTTCTCAGTAAGTTTATAAATACATTCTTCTACAGTCGCACTTTTTTTATTAGGTGTTTTTCTGCGCACATAATTATCTGTAATAGTGTTAAACAAAATAGCACAGGTAGGGGATGCTTTTCTAATCACCGATACAATAGAATCATAATGTGCAATGTAATCTTCTGATGAAAAAGTTTTTCCCTGCACATCATTCACCCCTAAAGAAAGTATAACTAAATCTGGTTGTAATGTTTTTAATTGCTGCGCAAATAATTGGCAACGCAAAACAGATTGTGTTGATGCCCCATTAGCTCCCAAAGCTGCGTAATAAATGCCGGGCTCATCTGTGTTACGCATATCAAAGCCATATAAAATAAAATCTCGTTGAGAAGTATCTTTTCTAACCATTATAAAAGTTAAAGAATCTACGGCGGTTTTTAATACAAACTGAGTATATCCTTTATCTTCAAAATCTTTTCTTGTAAACTCTATATGCTCTTTTATAGTAAAGAAAAAGCTTTTATTAAAGTTGTGGTACACTCTTATTGTATTAAAATTTTTATGGTGGGGGTTTTCAAGAATCCTCATCCCAAAATAATTTGCACTATCATTCGTAGTAGCTGTAATTTGAGCCATCCCCACGTTTTCACAAGAATTTTTCACTAATGCCGTACGGCAACCCTTCCACTTACCGTTAGAAAAACTAGTAAAATAAGGGGGTGAATTTGTTTTTATAATTTTAAACGGAAAAGCAAAAAAACCACCACCCTTAGTTTGTTTTAAGTTTTGAAAATTTGTAGTCAGCTCGTCGCCCCACATACCCCCTTGTATATGGCTGCCTCCAATTTGCACAATTCTAACTTCATCCTCTTTACCCTTTATAAAAGCGTTTAGTTTTTTATAAAAAGAAAGCATTGAACTGCTATCCTTAGCATAAACAATTTTATTGGCCTTGTAATTTATAAACGAATACTGAGTTTGTTCTGTTTGAGAAAACAATATAGTAGAGGCGAAAAAAAACAATAACAACAACCACTTCTTAATCATCATAAATTTTTATTGTTTTTTTTCTGGATAAAATTATTGTAATCATTCATTAATGCGCTGTACAAAAGCACGGCAATTTTACGAGCACCTGCTGGAGAGAAATGTATATAGTCGGTGGCCGCAATGCCTTGGTCTACCCAGCTAATCATACTGTTTTTGCCGCCCATGCAATCATACATATCGAAAAAGGCGCAATTGGTTTGAAAAGCAGCCAAACGTATAGCATCTCTAACATCTTCAAGTAAAGGATAAGTAACATAAGTATCTCCATCTTTTATACTCATATCAGCCGGACCAACAACCAATATACTTACGTTAGGTGCAATTTTACGTATTGAGTTAATTTGTGCACGCAAAAAATCACCAAAATTAGCCGCCATAGTTTTATCTAATATGTTTGGCATAGTGTTTCCTCCAAACTGAAGGATGATAAATTTCGTATTCATGTAATCATAAAACAATTTAAGATGCTGCAAATTCATTTGGTTAAAAAATGTACCTGAACTGCCGCGTAAGCCAAAGTTATCAACCATTACACCACCATCTCCTTCTAACGAAAGACCAAAAATATCAGGGCTATCTTTCCCTTGAAATTTTATTTCAAATGTATTTGGTATTTGTGATAAATTAAACTGTGTAATGTTAAAATTTCCTCGCGTAGAAAGTGTATCTGTTTTCCTCAACACATCGTTTTCAAAAAAATCTATCTGTGTTTTTTTACGCGTACTTGCATAAAACATTTTTACTTTGTTATAGGATGCGACTAAACTCCCCGCCCCTTGTGTAGTTTTTATTTTAAGCCAGGCATTTTTAATAGTGGCCGTATCGTTGTAATTGCAATATCGGCAAAAGCCCGCTGCTACCCCATAGTTGCTATGTGACACGCGCGAGTCTTTAGCTGTGAAGATAGAGTACCTATCCCAGGTATCGCTCCAACTCTGTCTAATGCCAACACTTTGGGTAACGGGCATTGCAGCAATAAACCCGCAGCCCTTACCGCCAAAATGGTTTTGTAATTTCTGGCGCAAATAATCTGTAATTCTATCTCCTTCAATTTGCGAATCGCCATAATGTAAAATGCGTATACTTTTATTGTCAGATTGAACAGCAGCTAACGATTCAAAAAAATTACACAAAGCAGTTTTAGCAGAATCTTTATACTGTATGCTTGTAATCAGTTTAATAGCCGGGTCGTTTACTTCCGTATAATTAATCGCTTTTTTAGCTATCGAATCTGTCGACGATTTTAGTGTGTCTTCGTCCGTAAGTTTATCTTCTGCATCTGCCAATGCAACAATTTTAGATATATCTGTTTTTTCATTTTCTTTCGCTGAAAAGTAAGTAAGTAAATTCGGAAAGGAGATTTTTTGTCCAAAAACAGTTATCCCCTCTGTCGGAAAAAAGTACGAAACACTTGCCAAAGCCAGCATTACCAATATGGTAAACAATAAAATATGAAAAGGTTTTACGGCTTTCAAGGTGAAAACATCAAATCTAAATTTTATTTTCTATGTATAGAGAAGGTTTTAGATATTATTAGGCTTTAAAAGCATAATATATTCTTAACAATAAATCAACATTAAGATAATGTCATTATCGTTTCTTTGCCATTAAAGAACTGTTTTGTTAACCGAAAAAGCGCATTTTTTATTAATTATTAGTGATAAGGCCGACGCTTTATTAGTAGAAAACTCTATTAAAAAAGCGACTGAGGGCGAGTTTTTTACTGTAAACACTTTTAAAAAGGCAGAAGAATATATTTTAAACCATAAAGTTGATGTAATTATTTCTACCCTACAGCTGCAGGATAGAGATGCTATTGATTTTATATACACTTTAAAAACCCAAAGCAAAAAATACTATTACATTATTATTAGCGAAGATGCATCTGCTTATATTGAAAAGGAGGCCTATAAAGCAGGTGCTAATGATTATCTAATAAAAAACAATTTAGATGCTATTGGATTTAAAATAAAAAATCTAGTTGCCTATCTACAAGTCACAAATCAAGTAAATGCCATATTACCCAGCCTTATTATTGACGAAGAAAAGTACTTAATTTTAAAAGAAAACCTCCCCTATTTTTTACCGGCAAAGGAGTTTGAGATGGTAAAATTATTTAGTGCCTATCCCGAAAAAATATTTAGCCGAAACGAAATAGCTGCCAGCGTTTGGAAAGACCCATTGGTTGCAAAATCGCGTATAATTGATGTACATATAACCCATATACGAAAAGTACTAGGCAAAGAAATTATACGTTCGGTTAAAAAAATTGGCTACGGACTAAGGGCTTAAACAGTTATATAAAATTGATAAAACAAAAAGAGCTGACAAATGTCAGCTCTTTCCAAATAAAGCAGTTTGTTTTAAAATTTGTGCGAAAATCCTACACCTAGTACTTGTTTAAACTGTACGCGTGGGCCAACCAGGCTTCCATCGGCCTGTTTAATTTTTACGGCAGGGTCATAAATTAATTGCGTACTAAAAGTAGCACTAATAAATTTATTTACTTTCATGCTTAAAAGGGTAGTCCAGTTTACATATAAGTTTTCCGGATGATTAAGGTAATCTGCAAACACCTCCACCATTGTACCAAAGGTTACATTTTCCATTATTTTTTGTTGAAGCTGTGCTTTTGCATAACCCCCAAATTGATAACGTATGTTTTTATATGGCGTAACAACAACGCCATTAGCATTTAACACCTCAGCTTGAACTCCAAATGCGCCTTGTTTAGCAAGGTTGTTATCACCCACATAAGTTACACGCTCTGTGGCAGGCGATACAAAAAACGAAAGTCCGGTAGCTAATTCAAAATCCAACCCCAACGCCAGCAAACCATATGCAGGTGCCATAAAGTTTGAAATTTTTACAGAATCGTTTGGATAATTATACCCGGGAGCAAATTGTGTTTTAAAATCGAACAGAGCAGAGTAGTATGCCTTTTTAAATGCCTCTCTACCAACCTTTGAAGTTAACTGAATGCGGTCGTCTGTTTTAAACCAAGTCTTAGATGACCCATTTTTAATTACACCATAAGCTAAATTAATACTGGTGTTCCAAATAATTTTATTTTTATGGTAATTAAAAAACAAGTTTGTTAATCCACCTACTGATATAGCACCTTGACCACCCGCAGCCCAATTAGTAAGTGATACTTCTTGTCCGTTAACCGATATTGTTCCTCCATTTTTCCAATGTTTAGAAGATGTATCGGCATTAGCTTTTAGTTTATCCGCCTCTTCTTTTAAAGCGGCTGCATCTTCTTTTGGCTGTTGTGCTTTAAGTTGTGTTGTGCCTACAATTGTTAGTAATGCAACAAAAAAAATAGTAGTGGTTGTTTTTTTCATACGGTATGCTTGTTCTATTGTTTTATTTTTTTGTTTTAGGTTGGATTTGCTTTTGTTTAGATATATCTTCTAATCGTTGTTGAAAGGCCGATTTTTTAACCGGTTTTTTCATGTGTTTTTCTATTTCTGCACGAATTTTTTTATCGTCAATAACCTTACGCATAATAAATGTTTGCGCAAACGTAATTACGTTGGCTAAAAAATAGTACCAGCTCAACCCTGATGAATATGAGTTCATAAAGCTTAAAAATATAACAGGCATTAAATACATCATAACTTTCATGCCCGGCATTTGTGTTTGCGTATCGGGTGTCAAGTATTTTGCATTCATCCAAGTATAGGCTATGGTAGATACAAACATTAACAGCGCAAATAAACTAACATGGTCGCCATAAATAGAGTTTAAAATTGGTATGTTACCAAAAGTCCAAATAGAATCATAGGTTGATAAATCAGCCGCCCATAAAAATGCTTTTTGACGCAACTCAATAGATGCAGGAAAGAAGTTTAACAAGGCAATTAATATAGGGAACTGAATTAATGCCGGAATACAACCTGAAAATGGACTAGCACCCGCTCGTTTATAAAGTGCCATGTTTTCCTGGTTTTTTTTCATGGCATCAGCCGGGTCCGAAAACTTTTTGTTTATCACATCTAACTCAGGTTTTAATAAACGCATTTTAGTAGATGACATGTATGTTTTATACGCAATAGGAAACAAGACTGTTTTTATAATAATGGTCAGCATTAAAATAATAAGCCCGAAGTTAACTGCCGATCTAGTGTTATCAAACGCATTAAACACGGGTATAACAAGCCATTTGTTTATTACATTAAAAACAGGCCAACCAATGTTTATCATTTTTTCTAAACCTAAATCATACTGTTTTAAAACATTGTACTGGTTTGGCCCAAAAAAATAACGCATTTCAAAAGTTTCGTTAGCGCCGTGGTTATAAGGTAAGTTCAATTCGGTTTTCATGCGTTTTACATGTGTCAACGAATTTTTATCAGCCTGTGTTTTTACAAAAGCACCGTCTTTTAAAAATCCCTTATCACAAATAATAGCCGATGTAAAAAATTGCTGTTTAAACGCTACCCATTTAACTGGTGCATCTGAAATATTTTTTTCATCGTCTTTTCCCGGGTTAATGTAATCAGCATCTTCATCATTAAACTTCCAATATACCGTAGAGTTTTGTTTTTCTTTTTCAATGTGTTCTTCTTGCGATGGGGTCAAAACATTCCAATTAAAAGTCAGTTGGTCGGTGTTTTGAGAAATGATGTTTTGCATGCCCACCATTTTAACCTGATAGTTAAGTGTATAGGCATCATTTTTCAATATATATATATACTCAATATAACTAGCTGGATTAGCCGTAGGTAGACGCAAACTAATTATTTGTTCGTCAGCCGTTTTCTTTACATCACTCGCCGCAAAGTAAAAACTATCTGTATAAATCTTTAGTGTGTTGTTGTATGCTAAAAAACATAACGATTGAGAAGATGAATCTGAATTATCAAAAAGTTCAACTTTTGTTTTTTTATCCGGACGAGTGTACTCTTTCAACTCAACCGAAGCCACGTTCCCTCCTTTAGATTGCAGAACAACTTTTATTTTATTGTTTTCTAAAACTACTTGCTTGTTTTCGCCTTTGGCCGCAACAGCAAAGTCTTTGTAGGTGCTTTTAAGATTTAAGTCAGCTAAAGAATCTTTATTTATATGTGCTTCTGCCGTGTCAACCGCTTTCACCGCAGCAACTGTTGATTGTGCTTCTGCTTTAGATCTTTCAATGGCATCCACTTGGGCTATTGAGTCTTGTCTTTGCTTTTGTTTTTTTATTTCCGTTTCAGATGGTTTATTTAAATAAAGCCATCCAATTAAAATACCGCCTATAAGTAACAATCCTAAAAGAGAGTTTCTGTCCATGTTTTCAAAATTAAAGCGGCAAAGATATACATTACTATGGTTTTTTAACAAGGCTTTTCGGCGAGTTATTTGACAAGTAAATTACTCTCACCAACCGACATATTTTCTACATTTACCGAAATTTTACACATGAACTTAGATTTTAAAAATAAACGCGCCCTAGTGGCCGGTAGCACACAAGGCATTGGCAAAGCAGTTGCCATTGAGTTGGCTTTACTTGGCGCTAATGTTACCCTGCTTGCCCGTAACGAAGAGGCTTTAAAAAAAACAAAGGCAGAACTTAATACAGATAAAGGTCAACAACACTCTTATATAGTAGCCGATTTTAGCAACCCCGAAGAGGTTAGCAAAAACGTAAACCATTATATACAACGCCAGGGCGCTGTAAACATTTTAGTAAACAACACGGGTGGGCCGCCTGCGGGGCCAGTTAATTCAGCCAAAACCGAAGAATTTATTTCAGCATTTAACAACCACTTAATATGTAACCATATTTTAGCGCAGGCCTGCTTAGATGGCATGAAGCATTCGGGTTACGGGCGCATTATCAATATTATTTCAACCTCGGTAAAACAACCTTTACATAACCTTGGCGTTTCAAATACTATACGTGCAGCGGTAGCTAATTGGTCAAAAACACTGGCTAACGAGCTTGGTCAGTTTGGCATTACAGTAAATAATGTGTTGCCGGGGGCTACACACACACAGCGTTTACAGGGCATTATTGAAAATAATTCAACTAAAAATCAAAAGCCAATAGACGAGGTAAAAAACGACATGCTTAAAGAAATTCCGATGAAACGTTTTGCCGAAGCAGCTGAAATTGCAAATGCGGTGGCGTTTTTGGCTAGCCCGGCAGCGGCTTATATAAATGGTGTTAATTTACCTGTTGATGGCGGCAGAACAGCCTGCTTGTAGTTAGTTGTGGTTTTAAGAAGCCTGTAAAAATGCTTCAACCTTTTCATTTAGCCAAACAAAAGCTTTGTCCTTACTATTAAACAACTTGGTTTCGGCGTCGGGCTTATCATAGTTTATATAATGTGCCGATTCTATTCCGCTAGCCATGTTTTGCGACACTATGGCGCGAGAAATAAGATGCACATTGTTGTAATTACGATGCACCGAAAGTTTTCGAGCTATATCAGATATAATTACATTTCTTTTATTAAAATTATATAGCAAAGCATGAGACTGCCCTCCCGAAAGTGTATATAGCTTATCCATAAGCTCGATAGACATTTTTTCACCTACTTCAGCATCTTTACTAAAAAACACCTCGATTACATGTTCGTTTATTTTTGTTACAGTACCTGCCGAAAAGTCCATAATACTAGATTAATTGCCAAATAGTACAGATAAAGTTACACTTTTTTTTGAAGAAGAAAACAAATTTATCCCTTTAGGATGCCTATAATTAAATCTATCTTTGCTTGATATTTAAACCATGGAAAATCTATCTGTTACACTTGTTCAAACATCATTAGTTTGGGAAAACACCGAAGCAAACATTTCCAACTTCGATAAACTAGTTACCCCAATTCAAAAAACAGATATCATTATTTTACCTGAAATGTTTACTACAGGTTTTACCATGCAACCCTCAAAAAATGCTGAGCCTACAAACGGCAAAGGTTTGCAGTGGATGAAACAAAAAGCTGCAGAAAAAAATTGCATCATTACCGGAAGCATTTGTGTGGAGGAAAACAAGACATTTTATAATCGTTTATATTGGATTGAACCAACCAAACAACAACAATACAACAAACGCCATTTATTTAGAATGGGCACTGAAGACCGACATTATACCATGGGCACCGAAAAAATTATTCCCACCATAAAAGGCTGGAAAATTTTGCCTTTGGTGTGTTACGATTTACGTTTCCCGGTTTGGAGCAGAAATAAATGGCAGCAAAAAAACAATGAATTAGTAGCTGATTATGATGTGTTAATGTATGTTGCCAATTGGCCCGAAGCGCGCAATTATCCTTGGAAACAGTTACTAATAGCACGTGCTATTGAAAACCAATGCTATGTTGTGGGTGTTAACCGTATTGGTGTTGATGGAAACGGATTTAATCATACCGGTGATAGCGTGGTTATTAATCCTTTAGGACAAATAATAAGTCACACCAAAGCAAACGAAGAAAGCACCGAAACTGTTGAGTTAGATTATACTTTTTTAACCGAGCTTAGAAAAAAGTTTCCGGTTGGTTTAGATGCAGATCATTTTGAAATTAATTAAATAAAAACCTCATGAAAATATTTATTGGTAGCGATCACGCCGGTTTTACAATGAAAGAAAAAATCAGAAAAAATCTGGCTGAAAAAAAATACGAAGTGGTTGACTGTGGTTGCTTTAGCGAAGAACGTACCGATTATCCTGATTACGCGCACAAGGTTGCAGAAAATGTGTTGGCTGATAAAACCACCTTAGGCATTTTACTTTGCGGAAGCGGAAATGGTATAAATATTACAGCCAACAAACACAGCGGCATTCGTTCAGCGCTATGTTGGATGCCTGAAATTGCAAGTATGGCAAGGCAACACAATAATGCCAACATTATGGCTTTACCCGCACGTTATATAGCTGATGACGTTGCCTTTGCTTGTGTAGATGCTTTTTTAAACGCCAATTTTGAAGGCGGTCGCCATCAAGACCGCATAAACAAAATAGAAGTGTGTTAAGGGTGGTGTGTTAAAAAACTTTGCATAACTAATAAATCGTGGCATCTTAATTGCTGTATATTCGTTGCATAAAAACAATCATATGCTAACTATGACTCTTGAAAATGTGTTAACAGAATTAGAAAACCAAGTTTTAACTATTACTGTTAATCGTCCCGATAAATTAAACGCTCTTAATGCTAAAACAATCGAAGAGCTTCACGAAGCCTTAATTGAAGCAGAAAATGATAAAGAAATTCGCGCTATTATTTTAACCGGCTCCGGCACAAAGTCGTTTGTAGCAGGTGCTGATATTGCCGAGTTTGCTAACTATAATATCGAACAAGGTAAAATGTTGAGTGCAACAGGGCATTTTAAACTATTTAATTTTATCGAAAACTACTCTAAACCCATTATTGCTGCCGTTAATGGTTTTGCATTAGGCGGAGGATTAGAACTTGCTATGGCTTGCCACATGCGTGTTGCCAGCGATAACGCTAAAATGGGTTTACCCGAAACATCGTTAGGTGTCATACCTGGTTATGGCGGAACACAGCGTTTAGCACAACTGGTAGGTAAAGGCAAAGCCTTTGAAATGATTACTACCGCCGATATGATTAACGCACAAGATGCTTATAAATGGGGTTTGGTAAACTATGTTGTATCATCTGAAGAATTACTTAACAAGTGCAACGAAATTGCAGCCAAAATAACCAGTCGCTCACCGGTAGCCGTTAAAACGGCCATTAAAGTTATTAATGCTGGCTTTAATAACAAATACAATGGCTATGATGTTGAAATAGAGGAGTTTGGAAAAATGTTTGGTACCGCCGATTTTAAAGAAGGTGTAAAAGCATTTTTAGAAAAACGCAAACCAACATTTAATGGAAATTAAAAAAGGCATTAGTTATTATTGCCTACTATTTTTTTGTTGCCTTCTACTAACTAACTGTCATTTTAAAAAAGAGATTATACCCCCTGCCAATTTAATTGGTGCGGATAGCATGGAGCTTATCCTTACTGATTTAACTATTACCGAAGCTGCCTTAAACAATGGTGTTCCAAATGACACAGTAAGAAAAGTAGGTGTGTTGGCAAATTACAACATTAGTGTATCAAGATTTGATTCTAGCTTTGCCTACTACACCCAAAATCCCAAAAAACTGAAGGAAATCTATGCCAAAGTTTTAGAGGATTTAAACAAGAAATAAGCCCTAAACCGTAGCTTATTTTCCTTCAAAATTTAGTACCTTTGGCCTTCTTTTAAAGCCAATTTAATTATGGATAAATTTTCATACGTGGGTACTAGTGATGTTAATGCGATTGAAGGACTTTTTCAGCAGTATTTAAAAGATCCTAATAGTGTTGATGCATCTTGGAAAGATTTTTTTAAAGGTTTTGAGTTTGCTCAAACTTCATATAGCGAAAAAGGCGGCGGAGCAATTCCTGAAAATGTTAGCAAAGAATTTAAAGTAATTAACTTAATAAACGGTTATCGTCAACGCGGACATTTATTTACCAAAACTAATCCAGTTAGAGAACGCAGACAGTACACACCAACCTTAGATTTAGAAAATTTTGGGTTAGCGGCTTCTGATTTAGAGACGGTTTTCCAAGCTGGTAATGAAATTGGCATTGGCTCTGCTAAATTAAAAGATATCATTGTTCATCTTGAGTTAACTTATTGCCAAAGCATTGGTGTAGAATACACATTTGTACGCGAACCTAATGTTGTGAAATGGCTACAGGAGCGCATGGAGAAAAGCAAAAACACCCCTTCATTCAGTAATGTCGAAAAGAAAAGCATTTTAAATAAACTTACACAAGCCGTTGTTTTCGAAAACTATTTAGCTACAAAATTTGTAGGTCAAAAACGTTTTTCGTTAGAGGGTGGCGAGGCTTTAATTCCAGCTATGAACAGCTTAATGGAACATGGTGTTGAATTAGGGATACAAGATTATGTTATTGGTATGCCGCATCGCGGGCGCTTAAATGTGCTAACCAATATCATGAATAAAACATATAAAGATGTTTTTACAGAATTTGAAGGAAGGCCAAGTGAAGATAGTTTGTTTGATGGTGATGTAAAATACCACATGGGTTACTCATCTGACCAAATTAGTGATAAGGGAAAAAAAGTACACGTAAGTTTAACTCCGAACCCTTCGCACTTAGAAACCGTAAACCCGGTTGTTGAAGGAATTGCGCGTGCAAAAATTGACAATCTTTATAACGGAGATAACAGCAAGGTTTGTCCTATTTTATTACATGGTGATGCGGCCTTGGCAGGACAGGGAATTGTGTATGAAGTAATACAAATGAGCTTGCTTGATGGTTACAAAACTGGCGGTACAGTTCATTTCATCGTAAACAATCAGGTTGGATTTACTACTAATTTTATTGATGGGCGCTCTTCAACTTATTGCACTGATGTTGCAAAGGTTGTTTTATCGCCTGTGTTTCACGTAAACGGAGATGATATAGAGGCGGTTTGTTTTGTTGCACAATTAGCAATGGATTTTCGTCAAACTTTCCACCGCGATGTTTTTGTTGATATTTTATGTTACAGAAAATACGGACACAACGAAGGAGATGAACCTCGTTTTACACAACCATTGTTGTATAAAATGATTGCTGTACATCCTAATCCAAAAGATATCTACGTAAAAAAATTACAAGATGATGGCAATCCTTTAGCTGAAGAAGCAAAAGAAATAGAGCAAAAATTTAAAGCCGAGTTAGATATAAATTTAGACGAGGCTAAAAAAATAGAAAAAGCCAAAGTAACCTCTTTTTTAGAGGGTAATTGGAAAGGAATTAAAATGGCAACCGCCAAAGATTTTGAGCAATCGCCAGAAACAGCTGTTAGCGAAAAATTATTTTTAGACCTTGCTAAACGCACTACCGAATTACCAAAGGATAAAAAATTCTTCAACAAAATTCAGAAAGTATTTGATGATAGAAAAGCCATGATTGCCAATAATAATTATGATTGGGCAATGGGCGAGTTATTAGCTTACGCATCTTTAATGAGTGAAGGGCATCATGTGCGTTTTAGCGGACAAGATGTTGAGCGTGGCACTTTCTCTCACCGTCATGCGGTGGTAAAGGTAGAAGATAGCGAAGAGGAGTATATTCCTTTAAATAAACTTGATACCAAAGGCGAGTTACGTATTTTTAACTCTTTATTAAGCGAATATGCTGTGCTTGGCTTCGAATACGGTTATGCATTTGCATCACCAAACATCCTTACTATTTGGGAAGCTCAGTTTGGCGATTTCTTTAATGGTGCTCAAATTATTATAGACCAGTATCTGGCTGCTGCGGAGTACAAATGGCGCCGCATGAATGGCTTAGTGCTTTTATTACCACACGGTTATGAAGGTCAAGGACCCGAACACTCATCGGCACGCATGGAGCGTTTTTTACAAATGGGTGCAGAAAATAATTTACAAATTATTAATGCAACAACTCCGGCGCAACAGTTTCATGCAATTCGCCGTCAGTTAAAACGCGATTTCAGAAAACCATTAATTTGTTTTACGCCTAAAAAATTATTGCGTTACCCAACTTGTGTTAGCAAGCTGAAAGATTTTACATCCGACCGTTTCCACGAAGTATTGGATGATAACACAGCCGATGCAAAAA
Organism: Bacteroidia bacterium; assembly: GCA_035484495.1. Lineage (GTDB taxonomy): Bacteria > Bacteroidota > Bacteroidia > B-17B0 > Aurantibacillaceae > PALSA-968. The sequence goes on from DATHOW010000230.1 coordinate 34,009, forward strand.
ACGTAAAACGTGTTGCATTTTGTAGCGGAAAAATTTACTACGATTTAATTGAGCGTCGTGAAAAAGAAGGTGTAAATGATATTGCTTTTGTGCGTATCGAACAGTTATATCCTTTCCCTGATAAACAAATTGATGCTGTTCTAAAAAAATATAACAAGGCGAAAGATTATTTGTGGATCCAGGAAGAGTCTGAAAACGCAGGTGCATGGAGACATGTAGCGCACACGCTAAAATCATTAAACTTAGTTTATGTAGGTAGAAATGAAATGGCTGCCCCTGCAACCGGTTTCTCAAAAAGACATGCAGCAGAGTTTGAAGAAATAATGAGTAAAGTATTTTCTAAAGTTTTAGTAACAAAATAAATATTTATGGCAATTGTAGAATTAAAAGTACCAAGTCCGGGAGAATCAATTACAGAAGTAACCATTGCGCGTTGGTTAAAAAAAACCGGCGATGTAGTTGAAAAAGACGAAGCTCTTGCAGAGATTGATTCTGATAAAGCAACCTTAACCCTTAATGCCGAAGATAGTGGAAAGGTTGAAATACTTGCCGCAGAAGGTGATACAGTTAAAGTTGGACAAGTAGTCGTTAAGATTGATAACTCCTTTAAACCTGAAGCTAAGGCGGCGGCTAAAAAAGAAGAGGCTAAGGTTGAAGCAAAGAAAGAAGAGAAAAAAGAAGTTGCCGTTGCAGCTACCGCAGAAAAAGCGACTACTTACGCAAGTGGCACACCAAGTGTTGCAGCATCAAAAATAATGTCAGAAAACGGCGTTAAATCATCTCAAATAAATGGTTCGGGCAAAGATGGCCGAATTACCAAGCAAGATGTTTTAGCGGCTCTTTCTAATGGCTTGCCAAACGTACAAGAAGTTTTATCAAACTCTTGGAAAGGAGGCAGAGATAAAGAGCGCCAAAAAATGTCGGCACTTCGTAAAACAGTTGCTAAACGTTTAGTAGCGGTTAAAAACGAAACTGCTATGCTTACAACTTTTAACGAAGTTGATATGAGCGGCATTTACTCTATCCGTGCAAAATATAAAGATAAGTTTAAAGAAGTATACGGCACTAACATTGGCTTTATGAGTTTTTTCACTAAAGCGGTGTGCGAGGCTTTATACCACTACCCCGCAGTTAACGGTATGATTGATGGTGAAGAATTAGTGTATAATAAATACTGTGATATTGGGATTGCTGTTAGTGCACCAAAGGGTTTAATGGTTCCTGTATTACGGAATGCCGAGTTAATGAGCCTAGCTCAAATTGAAAGCGGTATAAAAGATTTAGCTATAAAAGCACGAGACGGTAAATTAACTATCCCTGATATGGAAGGTGGAACGTTTACTATTACTAATGGCGGTGTATTTGGTTCTATGATGAGCACGCCTATTATCAACCCTCCGCAAAGTGCTATTTTAGGAATGCATAATGTAGTTGACAGACCAATGGCTGTGAACGGAAAAGTAGAAATTCGCCCTATGATGTACGTGGCCCTTAGCTACGATCACCGCATTATTGACGGACGTGAAAGTGTTGGGTTTTTAGTTAAAGTAAAAGAAATGTTAGAGAACCCAACTCGTATTTTATTTGGCGGTAAAAACCCGGAAGAAGTTTTATTAGGACTATAAGCAAAGTATAAACTGAAAAATTAACTTATGAAGCCGGTAGTGTACTTTGAAAAACTTGATGCGTTAAGGTTTTTTGCATTTTTTCTTGTTATTTGGCAGCATGCCTTTTCTGGTATATTTCATCAGATTACTGCAAACGGAGATTTTCAAGTAATTATAGATGCATTAACGGTGACAGGTGGAATAGGAGTACAAATATTTTTTGTAATTAGTGGGTTTCTTATCACCTATCTAATGATAGGTGAAGAAAAAATAAGTGGGCGCGTCAATTTATTTTTCTTCTATTTAAGACGAGTATTAAGAATATGGCCTTTGTATTATTTAATAATAATTTTAGGGATATTTGTGTTGCCATATATTGATAGTTCTTTTGTTTTCTCTGGAAATACGTTAATGAATCTGCTTTTTCTCAATAATATTTTCTCAAAAGGAACCCCTTCAAATGTAAACATAACTTGGAGCGTAGCTATTGAAGAGCAGTTTTATTTATTTTGGCCTTTATTATTTATTTTATTTCGTAACAATAAAAAACTACTTTCTTTTTGCTGTGTAGTCTTAGTTATACAAACATCTATTTATGCTTCAGAAAATCATAATGGGCTTGAAGTGTATTTCAGTACATTCGGAAATCTAAAATATTTAATGACTGGATGTTGGGGCGCTTTTTTCTACTCTAATTATAAAGATCGTATTTCTAAAAGTTACTTGCTAAAACCAAGTAGCTTTTACCTTATTTGTTTCTTAGCATTGTTTTTACTTGCCTCAAGTACTTTATCAATCTCTTACAATTTTCTTTCAAATTGGTTATTAGTTGTGTTTTACTTATACTTAGTTATATACTCGGTAGATAAAAGTACTGGGAAATCTCGCTCCGTATTTAGTTTCCTTGGCAAATATACTTATGGAATGTATTTATATCACCCTATTATACTCTCCTTTGCCTACATTACGGTTGGTAAATTAGGGCTTGATTATGAAAAAGGAGATTTAATAAAACTTATTGTGGCTATGACTACTTTATTAGCAACTATAGGTCTATCAATTCTATCTTATGAGTTTTTTGAAAAACCTATACTAAAATTTAAAAATAAAATTTCCGCTATTCAAACCAGAGTTTAAATCATGAAAATAATTTTAACTGCCATTTTATCGCTGCTAAGTTTTGTTTCTTTCTCGCAAAGAAAATATCCGCCGCGTAAACCTCATTCTATCTATGATTCAATTTTAGCAAAAAAACTAAAGGCTGATGAGTACGGCATGCACAAATATGTAATGTGTTTTTTAAAAACAGGCCCTAATAAAAGTTTATCGGCCGATTCTTCTAAAAAAATACAAATAGCTCATTTACAAAACATAAAAGCTTTGGCAAGCCAAGGTAGGTTGATTGTTGCTGGTCCGTTTATGGATGAAACTGAACTAGAAGGCATTTTTATTTTGAATGCAGCGACTATTGAGGAAGCGCAAACTATTGTAAATACAGACCCTGCCGTAAAAGCCGGTATTCTTATTATGGAATTGCACCCTTGGTATGGCTCCGCTGCTTTAATGGAAGTGCCCTTTATTCATGCAAAAGTTCAAAAAAAGAGTTTTTAATTAAATTTTAATATATTTGCTTGATGCAAAAATTGAACAATACTTATTATTACTATTATCTAATGCCCAACATTGGAATGGTAGCGTATTGTAAATAGTTAAGAAATTTAAAACAATATACAGAGCCTGTTCCAAAAGAACGGGCTTTTTTTATGCGCTAATTTTTAATCTTAAAACAAAAATGAAAACAAAAAGGTCAACAACACAAGTTTACAGCAACTACACCGAGCAAGATTTTTTAGTTTGGAAAACACTGTTTAATAGACAAATGGATGTTTTAGCTCCAATCGTTTCTACGGAGTACTTAAAGGCTTTAGAAGTAGTAAAATTTACACCTGATAAAATACCGGATTTTGCCGAAGTAAATAAACTCATGAGTCCCATAACCGGATG
>DATHOW010000231.1:0-6211 GCA_035484495.1 Bacteroidia bacterium
TATCAACGGTAACGATTTTCCCAATTCAATCAAATGCTCGTACTTCAGTTCCCAATCATCGGCAAACATCTCAAACTCTTCAATTATTTCTTGTTCAATTTCAGCTATGCTCATGATAACATTTTAATTGCTTTTTCCAGAGCCAAAATAAAAACATCAATCTCCTGCTTCGTATTGTAAAACCCAAACGAAGCACGTATAGTTCCAGGTATATTATAATGCTGCATCAATGGTTGCGTACAATGGTGTCCTGTACGTACAGCTACACCCTGCTTATCTAAAATAGTTCCCACATCAAACGGGTGAATCTTATTTACATTAAACGAAATCACAGCCGCTTTATGTTTCACATCTCCATAAATTTTCACACCTGCCAAATGCTTTAATTTTTCAGTAGCATATTCCATCAACTCATTTTCATAAGCTGCTATAATATCTAATCCAATCTCGTTTACATAATTTAAGGCTGCAGCTAAACCAATAGCACCTTCTATATTTGGTGTACCCGCTTCAAATTTTAACGGCCCATCAGCATAAACTGTTTTTTCAAACGATACTGTTTTAATTGTTCCGCCGCCTGTTTGATAAGGTTCAAATTTTTCTATCCATTTTGCTTTGGCATATAAAACACCTATGCCGGTAGGTGCGTAAATTTTATGTCCGCTAAAACAATAAAAATCGCAATCAAGGTCTTGCACATCAACTGCCATGTGTGGCACAGCTTGTGCACCGTCTAAAAACACAGGTACGTTTTTTTGCTTGGCAATCGCAATAATTTCTTTTACATCATTAACAACACCTAAGGTGTTCGACACATGCGTAACCGCAATCAGTTTTGTTTTGGCAGATAGTAATTTTTTGTACGCTTCTAAATCTAACTCTCCGTTTTCCATTACCGGAATCACTTTCAACACAGCTCCCTTCTCTTCGCACAAAATTTGCCAAGGCAAAATGTTCGAATGGTGTTCCATTTCACTCACCACAATCTCATCCCCCTTCGTAATAAATAATTTACCAAAGCAATGTGCCACCAGGTTTACACTTTCGGTTGTGCCGCGTGTAAAAATTATTTCGTTTACATCAGCCGCGTTAATATGTTTTTGTACTGTAGTGCGGGCAAGTTCATAATGTATCGTTGCGCGTTGACTAAGTGTATGTACTCCTCTATGTATATTACTATTCTCTTCGTAATAATATTTTGCAATAGCATCAATTACCTGTTTAGGTTTTTGTGCAGTAGCGCCGTTATCAAAATAAATAAGAGGTTTGTTGTTTACCAGTACTTTTAAAATCGGGAAATCTGCTCTTACTTTTTCAACGTCAAAAGCGGTATGTTGAATTGTATGTTGCATCGGGAAATTTAATCTTGTAAAGCTTGTTCAAATAGCTCGCCCACTTTTTCTTTTATAGTTTCATTTTTTAATTGATCTATAACTTCATGTGCAAAGGCTCTCAATAAAAGTTTACGCGCGCTTTCTTCGCCAATGCCACGCGCTTTTAAATAAAATAAGGCATTTTCATCCACCTTCCCTGTCGATGTACCATGACTACATTTTACATCATTGGCATAAATCTCCAGCTCAGGTTTAGCGTTAACGGTTGCGTCATCGCTAATTAAAATATTTTTACTGCTTTGGTAAGCATTTGTTTTTTGTGCGTCTTTTTCTACAAAAATTTGTCCGTTAAACACGGCTGTAGATTTTCCTCCCACAATGCCTTTATACAATTCGTTGCTTTGGCAATTAGGTTTCAAGTGGTCAACCAATGTGTGGTTATCAACTAACTGATTTCCTTTGGTAACAAACAAACCAAACAAATGTGCTTCGGCAAATTCTGCGGCAATGGCTGTGTTTAAATTATTACGCACCAAGGCTCCGCTAAACGTAAAGCAAGAGTTTGTGTAGGTGCTTTGTTTGTGCTGATGTGTTTTTGTAGTGTTTACCGTATAACTTGTCTCACCTCCATGCTGTATCACCGTATGATTTACATGAGCGTTCTCGCCTACAAAAATCTCGGTAAGGTTATTGGTAAAATATTTTTGGTTTGATGAATGATAAATTTCAGTTAGTTCAACTTCTGCACTTTTTTCAATCACAAATAAATTGCGCACATTAAAAAATAAATTCCCTTCCGATGAATTTACATGATGTACCACCACAGGTTTTTCAACCGCTTTGCTTACATGTAAAAAAACACCTCTATCAGCATACGCTACATTCACAGCAATAAGTGCATCGCTATTTGTTTGCGCGTATTGGGCTAAGTATTTCTTTAAAATATCAGCAGGTGTTTTGTCAATCGCTAAAAGTGCTGCGTTAACAGGCACTTCACTAATTTCTGCAATCAATTTTCCGTTTACAACATAAACGTTGTAAGCGTCTTTTATAAAATAATTCTTTTTTAAATCGGTAGCTGCTAAAGCAATTTCTTTTCCGGTAATGGTTTTAAATTCTTTGCGCAGTACAGCTTCTATGTTGCAGTACTTATAATCTTCGTGCTTGTTGTTGGGTATCCCCTTCTCTTCTAAATATTGTAGTGCCAAGCCAATTTCACTGGCGGGCATAAAGCCTGCCTTTCCGGCTTGTTTAGCTAATTCTTCTAAAAAATTGTGAGTGGCAGTCAGTTTATCAGTAATCATGGCATCGCCCTATACAGCGGCAGTATCGTATTGTTTTTTTATTTCGTCGTAACCTTTTTCTTCCATTTCAAGCGCCAGTTCTTTGCCACCGCTTTTTACAATTTTTCCGTTGTAAAGTATATGTACAAAATCAGGCACAATATAATCTAGTAAGCGTTGGTAATGTGTAATCACAATAGTAGCATTATCTTTGTTCTTTAATTTATTAACGCCCATAGCTACAATTCGTAAGGCATCAATATCAAGTCCGCTATCTGTTTCATCTAAAATGGCAAGTTTGGGTTCAAGCACCGCCATCTGAAAAATTTCGTTTCTCTTTTTTTCTCCTCCGCTAAATCCTTCGTTCACACTACGTCCGGTAAGTTTAGCATCCAGCTCAACCACTTTTTGTTTTTCTTTTATCAGGGCTAAAAAATCTTTAGCTTCCATATCGGGCAAGCCTTTGTATTTTCTAATCTCGTTAACTGCCGTACGTAAAAAATTTATGTTACTCACTCCCGGTATTTCTACCGGATACTGAAACGCCAAAAATATTCCCTCACGTGCTCTGTCTTCAGCTGCAAGGTCTAATAAATCTTTGCCGTTAAAAGTTATGCTGCCGCTGGTAACGTCATAATCTTCACGTCCGGCAAGTACAGCCGATAAAGTACTTTTACCCGAGCCGTTAGGGCCCATAATAGCATGCACTTCACCGGCTTTTACTTCAAGGTTTATTCCTTTCAGAATTTCTTTACCGTTAATTTCAGCTTTTAAATTTTTTATGCTTAGCATTAATTAAAAATTAGATACAGGTGAACTTGCGTAATCAATAGTATTTCCAAAATTATCCGATGCAACCGAATTGCCGTTATCGCTGTTACCATTACCGCCACGGTAGTTGTTCGATTTCGGACGAGGTTTGCCTTTACGTGCATCTTCTTTGTACTGAATTAATCCTGATACCAATTTATCAGTATGGTCAACCAATGGCTGTACTTCTGCACTTTGGTCGTGTGTAATGTAACCTAAGTCTACACCAATAGCCATAGCCGTTTTAAATTCAAAAATACACTCGCGTGCTTCATATAAATTCTCTAACGATTGTGCGCGTTGTTTTACACCATAGCTACGTGCTACGCTGTAAGATACTTCTAATGCCGAATGAATTAATTTATCTTTTATAATAGCATCTAAATTTATGCTGCCAACTAATTTGTAAGCAGTAACAGCTAATTCTTTTGCTTTTTGCCAAGCAACTAAATCTTCAATGTTTCCTTTTTTTTCTGTTGGTACGTTTGTGTTTTCCATGTTTGTTTAAATTTTTGTAGTAGATTAATTATACGTGCAAATCTATATGTATTTTTTAATTTTCAAATATGTTTAACTTTATTAACCTTTATTAACCTACGCTACCCTCAAGGCTTACAGCCAATAGTTTTTGTGCTTCAACCGCAAACTCCATTGGCAGTTTATTTAGTACATCTTTACAATATCCGTTTACAATTAAACCTATTGCTTTTTCGGTTTCAATGCCGCGTTGTTTGCAATAAAATAATTGGTCTTCGCCTATTTTCGATGTAGTAGCTTCATGCTCCACCACACCTGTTTTATCTTTAATTTCAATGTACGGGAATGTGTGTGCTCCGCATTTATCGCCCATCAATAAACTATCGCATTGCGAAAAATTACGCGCACCTGTTGCACCTTTTTGTATACGCACTAAACCACGGTAGCTGTTATTGCTAAAGCCCGCCGATATCCCTTTCGATATAATCGTAGATTTAGTGTTTTTACCAATATGTATCATTTTAGTTCCGGTATCAGCTTGCTGATAGTTATTAGTAACCGCCACCGAATAAAATTCGCCTACCGAATTATTTCCTTTTAAGATAACCGAAGGATATTTCCATGTAACCGCCGAACCTGTTTCTACCTGTGTCCACGATATTTTCGAATCGTCTTCTAAACAAATGCCACGTTTGGTAACAAAATTAAAAATACCGCCTTTGCCGTTTTTATCGCCGGGGTACCAGTTTTGTACGGTGCTGTATTTTACTTCAGCGTTTTTATGCGCTATAATTTCTACAATGGCTGCGTGCAACTGATTTTCATCGCGTTGTGGTGCAGTACATCCTTCTAAGTACGATACGTAAGAGTCTGCTTCGGCAACAATCAACGTTCTTTCAAACTGACCGGTACCGCTTGCATTAATTCTAAAATAAGTAGATAGTTCCATTGGGCAACGTACTCCTTTCGGAATGTAACAGAAAGACCCATCTGTAAACACAGCACTATTTAAAGCGCCATAAAAATTATCGGTATAAGGCACAACCATGCCCATGTATTTTTTTATCAGTTCTGGGTGTTCTTGTACAGCCTCACTAAACGAACAAAAAATAATTCCTTTTTCAGCAAGTGTTTCTTTAAACGTAGTTTTAACCGATACACTATCAATTACCGCATCAACAGCAATTCTGCTTTCAACACCACTCAAACGCTTTTGTTCTTCTAACGATATGCCAAGCTTTTCAAATGTTTTTAAAAGCTCTGGGTCAACTTCATCTAAACTGTTTAGCGTCTTTTTTTGCTTAGGTGCCGAGTAGTATATAATATTATTAAAATCGGGTTTTGGGTACTTCACATGCGCCCAAGTAGGCTCTTCAAGTGTTAGCCAATAACGGTATGCTTTTAAACGAAATTCCAACATCCATTCCGGCTCATTCTTTTTATGAGAGATGAACTTAATAATGTCTTCATTTAAACCAACAGGAGCCGAATCCGACTCAATATCGGTAACAAAGCCATACTTATAGTCGTTACTTATATGTTCTTCTAAAATTTCGTTAGCCATTTTTCTATCTGCTACACCGAAAAGCTTTCTCCACACCCACAGGTACGAGAAGCATTGGGGTTTTTAAATACAAATCCTTTACCGTTCAATCCACCCGAGTAATCTAATTCAGTTCCTACTAAATATAAAAAACTCTTGCGGTCTACAACCACTTTCACGCCGTTGTCTTCAAAAACCTGATCGCCTTGCTTCATCTCATGGTCAAATACAAGGTTATACATAAGTCCCGAACAACCGCCACCGTCAACGCCAACGCGTATAAAGGTGCCCTCAGGCTTGTTTTCTTCTTTTATTAAATGTGCAGCGTGTTCTTTAGCTGCGTTTGATACTGTAATCATTTTTATTTAGACTAATTCTAAAGTTCACTACAAAAGTACCACTTTTATGGTATAAAGTAAAGCAATTAGTAAAATTTAATTTTTTTGATTTGAAACAAGAATGAGAAAGAAATCGGTAAAGGCTTATTTTTTTACAAACTCGCCCATTTTATTATCGTAGTTTAAAAAGTAACCACCTTTTGGCAGGTTGCTGCAATCTATTTTATTGCCATAACCACGTTTCACAATATTTCCGTACTGGTCGTAAATTTCGTACATAGTCTCAGCTGGCTTATCAGTGCAAGAAAAGTTAATGTCTTTCGATACTTTTTGCGGTGTAAAAATTACATCACAACTTTGGCTTGTATAATCAACTGCTTTCGATAAACGAGGCTGACCGCTATAATCAGTTTGTTTTAAATGAAA
>DATHOW010000232.1:0-9391 GCA_035484495.1 Bacteroidia bacterium
CATCAACTAGGTTGTTGACATCAATTGTAATTTTGTTTTGCGCGGGGTTGGGGTAGGTTTTTACACTTATGTTTTGGGTGTTGTAGGCCGAAATGCCCAATGTTGAATTTGTAACCGTAATGGTTTGGGTGCTTAGGCATGTAATATGACCATTGCCATCATTTGCTACACATTGTGCGGTGTAAGTGCCATTGTGATAATAATGTTGTGCGGTTAAACCAACAGCTATTGAGTCGGAAAAACTATCGCCAAAGTGCCATGTGTAATTAGTTGTTGTTGATGGTGCAAAAAAATTAACCTGTGCACCTATTATTGTATAGGTAAAATTTGCGGCACAATCGGCCGCCACAACATTACAATTATTACTGTTGCCTGTGCTGCATAATGGGTAAGCCATAATATCGGCCGGTAAATTTTGAGCATAATTTGGTAAACAAGTAAAAGGGTTATTATATAAGTCAACCCTATAAAGTTGATGTGAGCTATCATAACCAAGTGAATCGGGTAGGTTAGGAAAACAGCTTATATTATTGTTTTCGCAACCAAATGAATGAAGCGAGTTAGGTAAAGTTGGTAAGGCGGTTAATTTATTAAAACCACAATCAAAGTCGTAAAGGTGGGTTGGCAGTGTTGGCATAGTTGTTATTGAATTATGCGAGCAATAAATAGTAGTTAATGTATTGGGTAAAGCAGGTAAAGCACTTAATGAGTTTACTATGCAATTAAAATAAGTAAGTGTGTTTGGTAAGGTTGGTATAAGGGTTATGTAATTAATTTGGCAATCTAAAAAAACAAGTGAAGGGGGTAAAGCCGGCAAGGCTGTTAATGAGTTGGCTGCACAATTTAAAAAAAGAAGTGTACTTGGTAAGCTTGGCAAATGGGTTAAATGGTTATCGCTGCAAGCCAATGTATCTAACGAGGTAAAATACTGTACGGCATCTATGTTTGAAACACCTGTATTAAATACAATAATTTTTTTTGTGCTTGTAGTAACTAAAGTGCTGCCGGTGTTTAATGAATCGTTGTGCATAGCAGCGGGTATAATACTGCGCAAATAACTGGCAAATATAGGGTCGGTTACGGTTACCCAAGTTTGTGCGTTGGCTTTTAAAATGGATATGGCAAATAGGATAAATATAATTTTTTTCATATATAATTTATTTTTTGTGAAACTACGGTATAAAAAATAAATTACCGGTCGATATTTTTAAACGGTTGTATGTTTTTTTTAAACGGTAGGGTTTTGTAATTAAACGGTTAAGTTGAACGCGTTAGGGATTAGCTTAGGTTTTTAGTTGTTTTATTTTGGTGTCGCTGAATGTTTTTTGAGAAAAACATTTGCAACAAAAATCCTTTTGCTATGAGGCAGATTTCCCCCTGCGGTAGAAATGACAAGCGTAAAGAAATATCCAAATTTAACGCTGCACTATTATTTTTTGCGTAGTGGTAGCTGTACTTGTTTTTATCTGCACAAAGTAAATGCCATCGTTTAGGTTGTTTACATCAACCTCATTTGTTTTTGTACTTGTAATTTGTTTGCCCAATACGTCAAAAAGTTTTACATCAATAATATCTACGGCATCAATTGTAATTTTATTTTGCGCGGGGTTGGGGTAGGTTTTTATTATTGAGTTTTGGGTGTTGAATGTTGAGATGCCCAATGGGGTGCTAATAGTGTTTAGTGTTGTGTTTGTAAGTATTGCTGTGTTAAAATCAAAATAAATATTGGCACGGTTTTTTATTTGTGTGCCATTACTTAAATTCTTTTTTTGATTTATAGTATAACCAATAAAGCCACTGCTATTAACTAAATCTAATGCAGCTGGTTGCAGATGGCAATAATTAAAAGTAAATTTAATTACGTTGTTAGATAAGAAGCTAATTTTTGGTAAATAGTTATTGTTTCCTCCGGTAAAACTTCCGGTTACTTTTAATGAATAGATGTCTAAGTTATTATCAATGGTGTCAATAATGCTCACCATGTTTGTAGGGTAAGAGCCTGTGTTTTGAAAGTGAATAGTGTAATTTAAAACAGAATCGGTTGGAGATATGAAACCTTGAGTTCCTGTGCCTTGAGGGTTAACTGATTTTTCGTTTGGGTCGTAAGAACCAGTAACACGATAAAATAAAGTATCGTAATTGTTTGCCGGAGTTGCATCGCCACTAATAGGGTTAGCTACCGCATAAGTTATTAAAGGTGTAAAAAGTGCAGCATTGCTAGGCGCTTGTAATTGAACAACGAAAGATACCCATGTCATTGGAGCAAGGTTGTTGAAACTAAATGTAAACGTGTGTGTAGATGCGTTATATGAAGAAGCACCACCTGTGCCAATTACATTAAGTAAAGCATCGTGTTGTAAGTTTGCAGTCCCAGTCATAGTAGAAGTTCCATTATTGAAAACACTTATCCATTGGTTAAACACGAAACCTGGTCGGCATGAATCAGTATACGTATAAGTGTGCAAGTCGTTATACAAAGGAATAGGTTTATTATAAAAATCATTATTAGGATAATTGCTACCGCCTATTGGGTTTAAAGTTATTGAGACGGCGGGGCAAATTTGTGCCCAAGGAACTTTTGGACTTTGTAAAATGGTATAAGTACCGGTTGGATTTAAAACGGGGGGGATATAATATTTCCCTGTCCAGTCGGAAGAGTACAAAGCTCCATTATTGAGTTGAATAATTTGCTGTGGCAGCCCACTTTCATTTATATCTAATGCGCAATTACCATTCATGTCATTAATAACCCTGCCTGATATTTTAGCTACACAATTCAGTGGATTATAAACAGAATCATATGCCCATGATTGACATCCGTTTACATCGGTTACACTTACTTGATATAAACCTGCACCTAGATTTGAAAGGTTTGGTGTAGTTTGTCCGTTTGACCAATGATATGTATAAGGTGGTGTGCCGCCGCCTACCGTAGTAGTAATAATGCCACCCATATTAACACAATCTGTATTGGTGGAGGAAAGATATATGTAAACAGGAGAAATATTTTGAACAGGTTTTATGAATTTTTCGTGACAACCGGCAGCATCACTAACGACTAATGTATATGTGCCCGATGGTAGATTATAAATAGAATCTACAGTTGAGCCTGTACTCCATAAATAAGTATAAGGTGGATTGCCACCTGTGTTACTAACTTTTACAAACCCGTTGCTTTGCCCACAGGTTGCGTTATGAATAGTGGCGACACTTTGTATGCTATGTGCTGTAATAGAATCTTGCACATAAGGATATCCTGTTGAAACGCAGCCGTTAGCATCGGTTACTGTTACTTGAATAAATGTGCCTGAATTATTATATGAGGCTAAACCAACGGCTGTTTTAGTGGTTTGTGGTGGTGTGGTGTTCCATAAATAAGTAAAAGGGGCTGTGCCCCCACCTGTGGGTACAGCGGTGGCTGTACCATTGGTGGTGCAGGTATCGGGTGTTGAAGTTGTGTTTACAAAATAGCCTGCATAAGCATTAATTGCTACGGGTACAGTATCAGTGCAACCTAAATTATCTACAACTGTACAAGTGTAGTAGCCTACCGGTAAATTATTAAAGGTGCAGCTTGTTAATGTGGTTGTTTGCGTGTTTGTAAGTAAAGAAAATGTGTAGGGTGCATTTGTGCCGCCAATTGAAGCGGTTAAATTAGTTGTATAGCTTGGGCAATTGGCATAAGCACCAATTCCCTTATAAGGAAATATAGAGGTTATGGTGTCGTGTAAAAAATAAACTACACCTGTTAGGTTTATTGTATCAGTTACGGATAGGTTGTTAGCATCGGTAACTGTTACGAAATAAGTTCCTGGGGAAGCATTTGAAATGCTATTAGTCGTTGATCCAGTTACACTATAAACAGCACCATTAAAAACATAGTATTCTTGCCAATTATATGTATACGGTTGTGTACCACCCGTAGCTATTATAGTTGCTGTGCCATTATTGTTACAAGGTTGAACAATATTAGTGAAGGTTGTACTAATTTGCGCGTTATACTTTAAAGAAATAAAAAGAAATGCAAAAAGATAGAGTAGTGTTTTTTTCATACGAAAATGATTGAACAATAAAGATAGTGAAATTATTTTTGCTTGTTGCTACCCCGCGTTAGGGATATTTTTCAAAATTTCAGTAAACTGAAAACCAATCTATTATAAGGAATTTTCAATTTTCAGGGGACGCTTTCGGGGTTTGTTTATGAGGTTTAAATTAAAGTTTACTTTAATAACTCTAATTTAGTTTGCTTTGTTTGCCTTGCATTACAAAGGCTTTTTACTATTAGTAAAACTAAGCAAATATAAATAAAAAACTTCGTTTTTAATTCTTAAATTAGATTATGAAAACACCCTATTTAAGAAGAAATATACCCATTACAATTGGCAATAAAACCGAAACAATTTTTGTAGGGAATTTTGAAAGTAAAAAGCCTTACCAACTTTATTTTTGCAAGTTCCTAATTAGAGATAATAATGAAGAAAGTTTTTATAATAAATATGATGCTTATGGGTTTTGGGTTGAATTAGAAAATGGTAATACTTCGTTTAAATTAGTTGGCAAAGTAGATGAACAAACAGCTAAAGAAATTTGGAAACAAGTTATACCAAAACTTTCAGCTCCTGCCGAAAAATTAGTATTTACTTTATAGCTTATTTATAAAATTCTCCTTTGTTTAAGTTGTCCATGAGCAAAATTAAAATTTGGCAAATAGGTAATGTTATTTTGAGTTGCTTCATGCACAATTAGAGTAGGCTCAAAATTAATTTTATTTGAAGCTGCATAATCGGTCGTATTACTTGACATAAAAAAACTTGGAAAACTTTTGTCTGTAATATTTTTGTTTAACTCAAGACAAGTATCCCAAATATAACAATCCTTGTATTCGCCTTTTACCTTTGCAGGTGGAAATTTATAAAAAGTCCTAAATTCCGCAAATTGTGAAAATTGTGCGTCCTCAGAAATAAAATAAGTTTCTTTTGTAATAGACAAAATAATGCCGTCTAAAATATTTTCAAGTCCATGAGCTGAAAGGTCAATATTTGGAATGGGTGTTACCCCGACATTTACTTTATTTATAAAACTAATAAAATCATTATAAGGTTTTGAAAGTCTTTTTGCTTCTGTATTAAGTATCTGCTTCCAATTATCTATATGGTCGTTAAATTCTATAATACAAACAACGGAGGACATACTGACAATATCCTTAGCAACTATTTTATTTCTAATTTCTATTAGTTTCTCTAAGATGCTAACGGAGTGTTTTCTGTCCGGTATCGGAAGCCTCATAATATCCAAAAGGGCGCAAGTATCCCAAAATATTACAGGCTTTTTAAAAGTATCACATAGTTGCGCTGCCGCAGCTAAACTTATCTTTGTTGGATTATTTATTTTTGACATAACAATCTAATAAAGCTAATCCGTATTCATAGTCAAGCATCATCTTGGTTGTTAGGTCGTCATCTTTCCAGTTTTTTTCTTCTACTAACCATCTCTCCAGTAATTCAGGGGTCAACCCAGAACGTTCTTGGTGTGAGATACAAATAAAAGAATACCACCTATCAGCATCATACGCATTAATATTTCCCGTAGAATGATTGCATAAAGCCTCCCATTTATTTAATGCTTCAAAAGTTTTTTCGCCTGCAATTTGATTAATGTTTAAGCTATCCGACGTTATTTCTGT
Source organism: Bacteroidia bacterium (assembly GCA_035484495.1). Lineage (GTDB taxonomy): Bacteria > Bacteroidota > Bacteroidia > B-17B0 > Aurantibacillaceae > PALSA-968. The sequence continues at coordinate 5,684 of DATHOW010000232.1, forward strand.
ATCTAAAGAAGCATCTTTTTTTATTGGTATGATACAATCTTCATTAAACGTATTAAGTATTTTATTATATTCATCATGGGTTAAACTGCCCGACTCGGATGGAATAATATTGACAATCTTTAATTCATTATCCCACAGAACAAACCAAACAAGTGCCGTTTTATCTCCGATTTTAGGAGATTCAAAACAACCTACTTCGCTTTTATCCTTAGCTACATTTTTGGCATAATCTATTGTCAAATCTTCTCTAAACTTCCAATTTTTTGGTAATTGCGTAATTACGGTTTGCAAAAATAATTTTAAGTCATTATTGTTTTTGCTCTTTATAATCAGGTCTTTAAATTTTTTCATTTTAATTTCAATTATTGAATACGAACTTACACTTTTTAATTTCTATAAAAACACAAAAACCGTAAATTTCTTACGACTTCTTGATTACTGCCGTTTAAATTATCTACTTTTTTATCTTTATGTTTAGTTAAAAATAAAAATATGAAAAAGCACACAATCAACACAAAAAATGCAAAAGCTATTGAAAAAAAAAGATTAGAAATATTTTTTCAAGGTTTGACGTTTGTAGGGGTATGGCTTACCTTACCAGATAACCATAGTAAAGCAGCAGTTTTAATATTGCTTTTTCTACTTATATCACATTCTACAATAATAAAAATCGGTGCGGTTAAACGAACAAAACAACATCCAAAATTTATTGTTGCATATCGTAAGTATAGACATAAATATATTTTGACATTAGTGGGGTTATTGCTTTCGGGATTACTTATAATTAAAGAAACCTATCAGGTAATAAATTAACTTATATTTACCATAATAAATAGAATAGTTTAACCCTATTAAACTAAGCACAATAAAAAAGGAGGCTACTAACGTGCCTCCTTTTTTATTTGCCTGTGATTTATGTTTCTTGAGAGAGAACTCTCAAATATAAAAATTATTGTACTAAAACTAAAAGCGTTGACTTTAAAGCATTAATAGATACCGTTCTCGGCAACCTATTACGTGCATAGGGAATAACAACACTTGCACCCGGAGGCAAAACAGACCCGTCAAATTGTGCGTTGGACGTTCCTACGTTCTGCACGGTGATTGCCCAGTATGTGCCATAGGTATAAGTGTGTACACCCGTAGAATTAAGATATGTATAAATAAAAGCATTTGTTGTAATGGTGTTTAAATTGCCTGTATTTGTATCTATCTTTTTTAGTTCAGCTAAAATACTATCCTGCGTTCCTTGTCTTGTACAACATGAAGTAGAGCCACCCGAAACAGCTTCCAATATTTGTAAGTCCGTTGCGTAGATCTGCAATAAATCCAAATTCTGAAACGGATAACAAACAGGCGGGTGGCAAGGGTCAAAAGCACCGCCGCCACTACTGATTAAACCGCCGCTTGGTCGGGTTTGTGCATGACTACAAAAACAAGCTATGAACAAAACGCTAATACATATTAGCTTTTTAAAATTATTCTTCATCGTCAACATTTTTATTTTTATCTACTCGGTTGATTTTTTTAATAACCAACACTATACTAACTATTAAGAAAACGATAGCTAATACCTCATGTATTAAAGCTAAACCTACGGATACACCTAAGCCCAACATGGTAAATAGTATATCGCCTAAAAATTTTACGAAAGTATAGTGCTGGTCGTTCATGGTTAGTTACCGTTAGTGTTAGTATTGGTTTGTACTGGGCAATTCAAAGCAACTTGCGCTTTTGGAATTTCTTTTAAAAGCCAATTAATAACTGCTAATTTTATCGGGTGCAAACCGTTTTTTTCAAGATTTGCTTGGGCATTCTGCAAATACTTTTGCACTACGGGCAACTCGTCGCAAATAATTTCTTTGCCTAAGTTTTCTGCATCAATTAAAATACCTGTTGGTATGTTGATTGCATTTTCATTTTCTTTTTGAAGTTCTAACATGATTTTTTGTTTTTTTTATTGGTTATTATTAATTGTTACTTGTTTGTGATGAGCCGAACAGACCGTTTTTGAAAACGTAACCTATGCCAGCGATTAAAGCGGCTTTACCCGCTAACAACAATTGTGCTTGCGTTGGTAAATTTTGGTTATTCAAAATCGGAGTGATAATGCCGCCAAAGGCAACTACGGCAGCTACTAATAAGCCGTGCAACAAACTATTTGGTGCAAAGGCTTGTGTGATGATTTTTTTCATTTGTTTAACGAACTATTTTTTTTGTTTTACTATCAACTATTTTGGTTACTATTTCGTAACCGTGAGGCATATATTGATTATGCGCCTTTAGTTGTTTAGCCAATTTCGTGTTAGAGAAATTGTGTCTTCCTGACGGGCTTCTTTTTGTGCCTTTGTTTGCTAAAGGTCTTTTGCGTGGTGCTTTTTTAGCGACGCTTTTTTTGCTTGCTTTCTTTTTCATTTTATTTATGGTTTAAGGGTTTACAAAGAGTGATACTATGTCGTATGGGTTTGAGGTAACAATGAATTTTGCTATCTGAAACATGGCGTATTTGATTAACTGATACATTAGGCTACTTGTGAGTTTGATTGATTTTTAATGAAGTCTAAAAAGCCTGTTGCCCTTGCCATACACAAGGAGCGACCACCCGTAACATCGGCTAACAAAAACTTTTCGGTTTGTCCTGTGCCTGCGTTTATATTGTAAAAAGCGGCGGCGGCATCCAGTTCGTTAGAAAATTTATTGATGCCCCCCGTAGGGTTGTTGTAATATTTAGAATGCAATTCTTTCGTGCCGTCCTTTAACGTAATGCTTGACTTCATTAAAGCGACAAAGCCATCTTTGAAAAAATCTACACAGGCTTTTGCGGCTGTTTCAGGTTCGTCAATCTTATCGGGGTTGCTTACTAAATCAACACCAATCTCTTTGCCGTATTTTTCAAAAGCTGCACGACCTGTAATTTGATTTGGGCCGCCTCCACGAAATAACCAACCATCACCGGGCAAATGATTGCCAAGCTGTGTGTTATGCGGTGGCATATATACAATGTTTGCAATCGCTTCGGGGTTGTGTGCAACGGACTTAGCTACATCAGCGGAAAGTTTAAATACTTTAATTAAGCCCGCAGCATCATAGTTTAAATTTTCACGTTTATAAATGAAGTTGCTTTCTTTAGATACTACGGCTAATAAACCTGCTTGACTATACGGGCTTGTAATATCTTGGCTAATCATTTCTTTTAATAATGCTTTTGCATTGCCAAGCATTACACCCGAAGCCGTTAGGGTTTTAAAATATTCTGCATTGTATTTTAAACTTTCTTGCATATCAATTTTTGTTTTTTGTGTATCAGTTAAACCCGAATTTTTTGGGTGGTGTTTAAAAAGGCGGCGTACAAATCCTACTAAGCCATCCCCGTAATCGTCTTTTTCGTCTGCACTTTCTAAAGCGGTTTTACTCTTGGTGTTTACGGCTCTTATAACACCAATCAGAATAAGGACAATAGCCGTAGCCGATAAAGTGTAAACCAAAACTTTGTGTTTACTTTCTTGTTTTATAGCGATTGCTTTCCGTGCCATTTTAAAACCTCCTTCTTCCTCCGTGCCTTTGTGAATGATTGTTACTTGTGCGTGAGCTGCTTGCTGTGCTTGTATGCACCGTATTAATAACAGGTGTGTTTGGTGTAGGTGTTGGCGTTGGCGTTGGTGTAACCTGTGGCGTTGTTCCTAAACCATTAAATATGTTGCTTAGGTT
>DATHOW010000233.1:0-5479 GCA_035484495.1 Bacteroidia bacterium
AATTTAGTTTGGCAAAAAAGCATAGATGTTGGCTTTTGGAGTTTTATTTATGGCAGCTGTGCTTTACCTGATAGTGGTTTTATTTTATGTGGACAAACCTATTTTGGAACTCCTAATGGAAGTTCTGATGCTTATTTAATGCGTATAGATAAAAATGGGGATACTTTATGGACAAAACATTATGGAGGAATACAAGATGATATTTTTAATAGTGTTTGTTTAATAAATAACAAATTATATGCAGTGGGAAGTAATGCAACTAATCCACTTGATACTATGGCAGATGGTTGGGTTGTAAAATTGGATATGAATGGGAACAAGCTACAAGAAGCTTTTCTTACATATGGATATCACCAAGCAGAATCTTTAAATGGCATAACAAATTATAATGACAGTTCTTTTATTGTTTGTGGAAAAAATTATCATAATTTTATAGACAGTAGTGCAACAACTGGTTTGGTTGAAAGATACGATACATCTTTGGTAATTATAGATTCAATTACTATTAGAACTAATCAACAGACCTATACAAACAAAGGAAATTTAATTTCATATAATAAAGTTGTGAATATAAGTCATAGCAATATATGTCTAATTGGTTATGCCATAGGGGGTAATGGAGGGACAAATATGTTTTTTGATGTTATTAATTCTTCTTTTGGTTGGTTTTATGAAAGCTCTAGGCATGAAGGTGGCTTTTTAAACGATTATGGATATAGTGGTACATTAACTTCAGACGGAAGAGTTATTGGTGTTGGAAGCACTTTAGGTTTTTCCGGAATGTCTTCTGACTATTGTACGGATGCAAATTTAGGTTTAGAAGACATTTTTTTGGCGCGTTTTGATAGTGACTCTATTCCAATCCTAATTTATCACACAAAAACAAGTTGTTTTGCTGATACACTTTTTTTATGGCAAACATCTATTAAAAATTACACAAGCAATTTTACAGCTAAGCTTTTTCCTAACCCGGTAAGTAATTATACTCAATTAGAAATTACTTGTAATGAACAAAAAAACTTTACAGCTAAAGTATATTCTATTTTAGGAAATGAAATAATGAGCGAAAAAATTCAATCTAATAACCCTAAAGCAATAGATTTCTCAAACTTCTCTGAAGGAAGTTATTTCATTAAAATACAAGATGAAAACGGACAAAATATATCCGTTTTAAAATTTATTATAAGTAAATAATTTTGACTCTTTTTAAGGACATATCTCAACAAACAAAACTTGTTGCTGTTTTTTTACTGATTGTTTTAATTCATATAATTTTTAAATCGTACCAACTTACTTATTCCGGTTTTTGGTACGACGAAACTTTTGGATTATTCTATTCTCAACAAGACTGGGGTTTAATTAAACACACCTCAGAGTGGGATATAAACGCTCCATTATACTACTATTTTTTATGGATTTGGAGAAATTTGTTTGGCATAAGTGAATTTGCTATTCGTTTTTCGAGTGTACTTTTTAGCTCGCTGGCAGCCGGAATGATTTATATTTTTTCTACAAAGTATTTCAATAAAACAACTGCATTTATTGCTTTACTTATCTATACATCCTCAAACGAAATGTTTTTTTATGCTCATGAAGCCCGTTGTTACTCAATCATCTTTTTTCTTACTATATGCTCTTCTTATTTCTACTTTAATCTTTTAACGAAAAAAAGTATTAGCTCTGTAATTTTACTGGGTGTTATAAATTTTCTTTTGGTGTATGCTAATTATTTAACCGGATTAGTTTTAGCTATTCAAGTACTATTAACGTTGTGTTTTTTTAATAAGCCTTTTGCCAAACAAATTGGTATAGCTTTTTTAATTACATTTTTATTAGCCTTTTGGCGGTTTTCAAAAAAAACAATTCTTCTTCTTTTAAATGGTAAAAAAGTTTTTTGGCTGGCTAAACCAACTTTTTATGACCTAAAAAATGTTGTTTATGACTTTTTTAATGGTAAAGAAATTTTCTTTGTTTATTTATTTATACTTACTGCTTTACTAATTATATTTTTTACTAACAAACAGCGTTCGTATTTAAAGGAGTTAATAACTATAAAGTCATTATATATATTACTTTGCAGTGTTGGGGTTATTTTATTTCTTTTTGCAGCCAGTACAATAACACCATTATTTACAAAAAGGTACGCGGTTTATACTATCCCCTTTATTTGTGTTTTAATTGGGCTTATTGTAGGTAAAATTATTAACACTAAATTGAAATATATAACCACAGGGGTTATTTGCTTAATAAGTGTTTATTCATTTAGTAAAATAGATTTCCGTACACTAAAACCAATGAACTATAGAGATGCTATGGTGTTTACCAAAAAAGAGAAAAACCCTAACACTGCTATATTAGTTGAGTCTAGAGACATGAGGGACCTTTTTAATTATTATTACGACAGAACTATTTTTTCGGATTTAAAAAATATGAATGCAAAAATGAGTGAAAACTCCATTTATGTTATTTCAAACACTGAAGATTTAAAGGGAATAGATTTTACCAAATACAATAAAATTATTCTTACTCAATCTTTTGTATTAGCAGGCCCTGAAAACGATAACCTTTTGAAAACAATATCTGCTCACTACAAAACTCAAACATCAAATACTAATTACACAGGGGTAACTATTTTTGTTTTTAGCAACTAGTACATTTCGTACTTACAGTATTTACAAGGCAAACCACCATTAAATAAACTTATTTTACGCGAAGTTTTTAAGCCTACACTTTTAAAAGCCTCTATGTTTGAACTAATAATCCAAGCCGAAGAACCTTTGTATTTATGTTTTAAGGTATCGCCAATGGTTTTGTATAAAACTTTTATATCATCTTTATTCATGCGCTCTCCATAAGGAGGGTTCATAATGATGGTGTAATTTTTTTCTTCGCCATAAGTTGTTTCCAAAAAATCTGCTTTTTGAAAGGTTATCATTTCATTTACATTGGCAGAAGCCGCATTTTCTTTGGCTTTTTTAAGCACATGAGGCGAGATATCCGTTCCTAATAAAACAGGCTTATTATTATTTATTTTATTAATAGCATTTTCGTAAATTTTATCAAATAATTCCTGATCAAAATCGGGCCAGTTTTTAAACCCATAACTATTTCTAAAATAGCCTGGAGGTACATTAGCCGAAATCAAAGCAGCTTCTATTAAAATAGTCCCCGAGCCACACATTGGGTCGTATAAGGGCAAACGACCATCCCAGCCACTTAATAAAATAAGTCCTGCTGCTAAAGACTCATTTAAAGGGGCTAAATTAGTATCGATACGGTAACCACGTTTGTATAAAGGAATACCGGAACTATCCAGCATAATATTTACTTCATCTTTAAAAATATAAACGTATAAACTAAAATCGGGATTCTCCCTGTCAACCGACGGACGTTGGCCTGTTTTAGCCCTGAATTGGTCAACAATAGCATCCTTGCATTTTTGCGCTACGTATTGGCTATGATTAAAATACTCGGTGTTTAAAGCCGCCGTAACAGCAAGTGTTTGATTTAGACTTAAAAATTTATCCCAACTAATGGAATCAATCAAATCGTAGAGTTGATGTTCGTTTTGTGCTTTACCGCTTGTAATAGGTTTTAATACGCGTATGGCAGTGCGTAAGCATAAATTAGCTTTATACATAAAGCCCTCATCACCATAAAAACTAACCGCACGGTTATGCTGCTCTATATTTTTTGCTCCTAATTTTAAAAGTTCTATTGCCAATACTTCCTCTAAGCCTAAAGTGGTAGTGGCAATCATTTTAAAATCATTGGCATTTTTTTCTTTCCTCATTTGTCTTTAATTACAGAACAAAGTTAGTCTTCTGTTCCGATATGTATAAGGGCATCACCTTGATTTACTACAGGTTGATTGTTAACACCCACAATATACCCATCAAAAGGCGATGTAATGCGGGCTTCTACTTGCCCAAATGGGTTACAAATAGCCCCTAAAATTTCATCTTTATTTACGTAAGCGCCATTTGGCTTTGAAATATGAAACAAACCGGAAAGTTTAGCCCTAACCCAAGCACTTTTTTTAAGCTGTACATAAGGATTTGGAGGAATTTCATCCTTTATCATTTTATGATGATGCAGCAAGCGAAGGCAACCATTTAGCCCCTCGTTTATGGCTTGATAATCAAAGCGAAGACTCTCCCCTCCTTCGAAAACCAAAATAGGTTTATTTTTTTTGGCTGCTTCTTTACGAAGCGTATGTTCTCTATAAACACTATTAATAATTAATGGTGGAGAAAATAATTGTGCAATACGTAAACTCGTTTCATCCTCAAACGTACAGCGTAATTGCGGATAGTTACTGATTTTGGCTCCACCCGTATGAAAGTCAATTCCCACATCAATTAGCGGAATAATTTCTTTCATTAAATCGTAAGCAATTCGGCTACCTAAAGATCCATTTTTAGTGCCCGGAAAGCAACGATTAAGGTCTCTGCCATCAGGTAAATCTCTGCTTTGATACAAAAATGAAACGGTGTTCATTACCGGAATGGCAATGAGCGTACCGCATAATAAATTTTGAATTTCTTTACGGATAATTATTTTACGAATGACCTCTATTCCATTTATTTCATCGCCATGCATGCCGGCACTAAGCAAAACGGTTGGTCCGGGTAGTTGAGAACGAAATACATAAATGGGGATTTCTATTTTGGTTTTGGTAGGAAGCTCGTATGTGTTTAGTGATACTATTTTATTTTCTCCGAGCGCAATAGTTTCTTGATGGATTTTTATAGAACTCATATAGCACTAACCCTCGTTTCCATTAAATTCGTTACGCTCTACATATTCTATAATTTTTCCGGCAATGTCTACGCCTGTGGCATTTTCAATGCCTTCAAGACCCGGAGAAGAATTAACTTCCATCACCAACGGCCCTCTATCACTTTGTAACATATCTACACCTGCAATGCCTAAGCCTAATTTTTTAGCTGCTTTAATAGCTGTAGAACGCTCTTCGGCTGATAAATCAATAAGAGTTGCAGAACCACCTTGATGTAAATTAGAGCGAAACTCCCCCTCTTTAGCCTGACGTTTCATAGCGCCTACCACCTGTCCATCAACTACAAAAGCTCTAATATCAGCACCTTTAGCTTCTTTAATAAATTCTTGTACAAGCATAGCTGCATTAAGTTTCATAAAAGCTTCTATAACAGATTTAGCTGCTTTATGATTTTCAGCCAAAATAACCCCTATCCCTTGTGTGCCCTCTAGTAATTTTATAATACATGGAGTGCCACCAACTGCTTCAATCATTTGGTCGACATCTTTTGTTTTGTTGGCAAAAATTGTTTTTGGCATCCCCATCCCTGCGCGAGCCAATAATTGTAAGCTACGCAGTTTATCGCGAGAACGAACTAATGCCTGAGATTCTACCGCAGTAAAAATTTTCATCATCTCGAACTGGCGTAATACAGCGGCTCCGTAAAATGTAACAGAAGCTCCTATACGCGGTATAACT
>DATHOW010000234.1:0-4637 GCA_035484495.1 Bacteroidia bacterium
CGGCGATTTGGATTGTTGCGTTGTTGGTTTCCGCCCTGCTGTTTCTTTTTATCAAAACGGTTTATGCTGTCTTTGCCAACTGCATTTTCAAAATCAGGATGTTTCATTGGTTGCACAGGCGCTTTTATTTTCACTTCTTCAACCAACTCTTCGGGGTGTATGCCTTGTTTGTTCCAATCAATAATTTGTTTTACTCTATCAACCGTAAGTTGTACAAATGTTTGCGCATTGCCTTCGTACGAAAACCACATCTGGCGTTTAAAAATATCTGTTTTTTGATGAAAAGCTCTTCCTTGTTTTGTAGTAAGTTTTAAATTATCGGTTTGCGGAAAATCTTTAACAGCATCTAAATAAGAATCTAACTCGTAGTTTAAACAGCATTTTAATTTACCGCACTGTCCGGCTAATTTTAATGGATTTAAAGATAACTGCTGGTAACGAGCGGCACTTGTGTTTACAGTTCTAAAATCGGTTAACCAGGTAGAGCAACATAACTCTCTGCCACACGACCCTATACCACCTAATCTTGATGCCTCTTGGCGCGCACCAATTTGTTTCATTTCTACTCGAACGCCAAACTGAGAAGCCATGCTTTTAATAAGCTCTCTAAAATCTACACGGGCATCGGCGGTATAATAAAATATGGCTTTGCTTTTATCACCCTGATACTCTACATCACTAATTTTCATAGCCAAACCATGTGTAATAGCAAGCGTACGAGCCTTGTACATGGTTTCCACTTCAAGGGCTTGTGCTTCGCGCCATTTATCAATATCGGCAGGGCGCGCTTTTCTATAAACTTTTCTTACCTCAGCACTATCGTAATTAATTTCTTTCTTTTTCATTTGGATGCGAACTAACTCGCCCGAAAGCGATACTACGCCTATATCATGACCTGAGGTTGCTTCAACAGCCACTACATCGCCCACTTGAAAATTTTGAGAAGTTTGATTTTTATAAAATTCTTTGCGCGAGTTTTTAAAACGCACCTCAAGCACATCAAAAGGCTTATCGCCTTGTGGTAACTGCATATCAGACAGCCAATCGAAAACGGTTAGCTTGTTGCAACTATCTGTAGCACAGCTACCTGAAGAGCCACAGCCCGCAGGTTTTCCACCATCACTTGTTTTATCTGTTGAACATCCGCTACTACACGACATATCTTTAATTACTAGTTAAATAATTACTAAGAGAACAAATATACTATATAGATATGATATTTTAATCTTTCAGTTTTTTATGATTTTTTGTTTATAACAAAACACTCGGTTACTTTTACGCACCTTAAAGGGCATATTTTGGCACATCACATAAGCAAAGGAGAGTTACATATTTGGCGATATACTGTTAATGAGCAAGATTATGCCACCGAAAAAATCAATCCTATACTATCTGTTGAGGAGCGAGAAAAAGCTATCCGATTTATGCAGGAGCAACATGCTATAAAATATGTTTGCAACCATCGTTTTATGCGAAATGTTTTAGGGGCTTATTTAAATGTACTTCCTGCTGAAATAAAGTTTAGTCATACGGCACTTGGTAAACCATTTATAGAAAACTCAGATTTATTTTTTAACCTTTCGCACCGTAATAAATATGGCTTGCTGGCTATTTTTAAAGACGCCGAAGTGGGAGTTGATATTGAATATATAAAGGAGTTGCAGGATGTGGCTACTTTTTCATCCTACTCTTTTTCTGAACAAGAAAAGGCAATGATTTTTAATGGCAATAAAACAAATCCTGAAATTTTATTCACCTTTTGGGCATTTAAAGAGGCCTTTATTAAAGCTACCGGCACGGGTTTAAGTGTTGATATAAGTAAAATTAATTTGGCTGATTTTTTTTATAAAGAAACCAATGTAATGCCCAATGATAATAAGTTGTGGACATTAAAGAGACTTGATGCTGAAGAAGGGTATAAAACAGCCTTTGCTACAACAGGAAAAGTGGACAAGCTTATTGGTTTTACCTACACAGATTTTTTTAAATAGACTGTTAACTATAACATTCAACTAAAAAAATTTATATATACTTTTGCCCCTATCGAAAAATTGGCATCATGATAACTATCGAAAAAATCACATTCCCTACTAAAATAAAAGACTTTATAGATTTTCCGCACGATTTATATAAAGGCGACCCAAACTATGTTCCTGAAATATACCTAGGGCAAAAAGATTTATTAAACCCTAAAAAACATCCATTTTATGAGCATAGTAAAGCTCAACTATTTTTGGCTTATAAAGATGGCAAATTGGTGGGGCGTATAGCGGCTATTAGAAACAATGCGCACAATAATTTTTCAGGAAATAACGATGGCTTTTTTGGTTTTTTTGAATGTATAGAGGATTATGAAGTTGCCAAAAAATTATTTGATGCAGCTACTGAGTGGGTAAAAAAAGAAGGACTTACTAATATTATTGGCCCTACCAGCATATCTACTAACGAAATTTTTGGTTGGCATATAGATGCTTTTGATTTACCTCCTATGATGTCAATGGGCTATAACAAACCCTATTATTCAAAATTTGCAGAGCAGTATGGTTTTGCTAAAAAAGTAGATTTTTATGCTTATTATGTAACATCTGAACAGGTATCTGAAAAAGCGCTTCGTGTTTCTGAAGCATTTGAAAATAGATTAAAAACAAAAGGCATTACTATTAGACCGGTAAACATGAAAAACTTTACCGAAGAGGCTGAAAAAGCTCATGTAGTTTTTAATTCTGCCTGGGAAAAAAATGAGGCTTTTGTACCCATGACTAAAAATGAGTTTATGCACCTGTGTAAGGATATGAAACAAATTATGGATCCTGATTTGTGTTTGGTGGCTGAAAGCGAAGGCAAAATAGTTGGCTTCTCTTTTTCGTTTCCTGATATAAACCAAGTACTTAAAGATGTAAAAAAAGGGCGCCTATTACCAACGGGTATTTTTAAATTATTATTCGGTCGCGGTAAAATAGATAAAATGCGTGTGGTGGTTTTAGGTGTTATAGAAGGATATCGTAAACTAGGCATAGAGGCTTGTTTTTATGCAAAAACTATTAAAACAGGTAGGTCAAAAGGTATAAATGCAGCCGAAGCATCTTTAATTTTAGAGACTAACGAAATGATGAACCAAGCCTTAATAAATATAAATGCACAGGTTTATAAAACATATCGCCTGTATCAACGCACTGTGTAAACTTGAAAACTAAATCCGGTTATAATTTTCTGGCATTACTTACTCCGCTTGATTTAGGCACTATATTTTATGTTGTGCTATCTGGTATTTATATGTGCTTTGGTCTTGCCTCTTTAGAAGACCCAATGCTACATTTTTTATCGAGGTTCGGAATTTTATTGTTTATAGCAATAATGGCATATTTAGATAAAAAGTATCCGAGCAAGCTCGTTTCGTGTATTAGAAGTCTTTATCCCCTAGTTTTCCTTAGTTTTTTTTATGCCGAAACAGGTTATATGAAAAACATTCTAATAAACGATAATTTAGATGCCTATTTTTCGGGCATAGATCAAGCTATATGGGGTTTTCAGCCAAGCTTGCAGTTCTCAAAAGCTATGTCGCAGGGTTGGTTTAATGAGGTGATGAATATATCCTATTTCTCCTATTATTTAATTACAGCCGTAGTTTGTGTAACCATTTATATAAACGAAACCAAAATATCGCATAAACCAATTTTTATTGTGGTTTTTTCGTTTTACTTATACTACATAATATTTGATTTATTGCCGGTGGTTGGCCCTCAATTTTATTTTGATACATTAACGCACGAATCTGTTCCGCCATATCCGGTTGGCAAGTTTATGCAGTACTTATTACTTAATTATGAAGAGCCTACGGGGGCTTTCCCGAGTTCGCATGTTGGGCTGGCACTTATTTTAAGTTATGTATCTATAAAATATCAAAAAAAGCTGACTTTGTTTTTTGTAGGCTTGCCATTTGTTATCGGCATCTGTTTTGCCACCGTGTATTTAAAAGCACACTATGCTATTGATGTGCTTGGAGCCCTTGTAACCGTGCCCATTTTTATAATTATAAGCAGTTATGTTTACAATAAGCTTTTATTGTTAAATGCCGCCTTTAAACAAAACAGCTAAATATTCGCAGAAAAGCATATTTTTGCGGTAAATTTCAAAAAAATGACTCTTAAGGTAATAATGTTCCCCGGGCAAGGCTCTCAGTTCCAAGGCATGGGCGAACAATTATTTAAAGAATTTCCTGATACGGTGGCCGCGGCTAACCGTGCTTTGGGTTATGATATAGCTGATATTTGTCTTAATAACCCTGATAATAAATTAAATCAAACCGGTTATACCCAGCCCGCGCTATTCCTGCTAAATTACCTTACCCACCAAAAGCATTTACAAGAAAATAAAAACACTCCCGATTATTATTTAGGGCATAGCCTAGGCGAGTTTAACGCCTTAAATGCGGCAAGTGTTTTTGATTTTGAAACAGGCTTAAAAATTGTGCAAAAACGTGGCGAGCTTATGTTTTCTATCGGAAACACAGGCATGGCTGCTATTGTAGGTGCGGAGTATAAAGAGGTAAAAGAAATTTTACACGCTAATTTTCCTGATATTGATGTAGCGAATGTAAACACACCGGCTCAAATGGTTATTTCGGGCCCATTAGAGTC
>DATHOW010000235.1:0-14448 GCA_035484495.1 Bacteroidia bacterium
GCCGATGTATTTATTTTAGGAGCCCATCGCGGGAAAGGTTTATCAAAATTGTTGATGGAATCTATAATGGCTCATCCTAAACTACAAGACTTACGTAGGTTTTGTTTAGCCACCAGAGATGCGCATAGTTTATACAAACAATTTGGGTTTACCCCCCTTGCCAAACCCGAAAGTTTTATGGAAATAAAACACGACAACATTTATACTCCAAAAAACTAATGATATTAAGCTGCATTTATATCTTGCTTTTTTGTGCGCTTATTTATTTGCTGCCTTTTTTTAAAGATAATGCCATTAAACGCAGGTTTTTTATTTCTGTCTTTTTATTAAAAATAGCAGCCGGTTTTTTTCTTACGTGGATATATACAAGCTACTACCCCGACCGCCAAACGGCAGATATTTACAAGTATTTTGATGATTCTAAAATTATTTTCTCTGCTTTTAAAAATCACAATTATGTAGATTATTTAAAAATGGTAAGTGGCATAGGGAACGATAACGATTACTTTAACGAAACTTACTACAACAAAATGAATCACTGGTTCAGACACTATGATTTTGGAACCTATAACGACAACCACACCATTATTCGCTTTAATGCTTTGGCTATGTTGTTTTCATTTCAAAATTTTAATGTACATACAATAATTATGTGCTTTGTTTGTTTTTTAGGGTTAACCGCACTTTACAAAACATTTGCCGGCTATTTTATCAAAAAAGAAAAATTACTTTTTGCAGCTTTATTTTTAATTCCATCGCTTGTATTTTGGAGTTCGGGTGTGCTAAAAGAAGGCATTTTACTTTTTGCTTTAGGGTTTTTGTTTTATTCTTTCTTTCAAGTTTTCATATACAAAAAACACATTCCGTTAAATGTTATTTGCCTTATAGTAGCTTCTCTTTTAATATTAATAAACAAAAACTATTTGTTACTAGCCGTTGCCCCTGCCCTGTTCTGTTTTTACTGCGTAAATAAATTCAACATCGCTCGTCCCTTATTATTTTACAGTGGGTTTTATATCATAGTCTTTTTTATGGGTTTATTTTTTTCAAATTACTTTTTAGAAGATAATTTATTAGAGACTTTTTCACTTAAACAACGAGATTTTATCAATGTATCTAAGGGTGGAGTGTTTATTCAAAACGACACTTATTTTGTACGAATTGCCCCCGATAAAAAAGAGTTTTTAGATACTATTTCAAAAAACAATTTTAAAATAAAACCTGGCAGCAGTTATATGTACTGGACGGTTGACAACCTAAACGATACACTTTACACCAAACAAAGTACAGATACAGCAAGTTATTATTTAGTATGGGATTTGCCCATTGCCGGTAGCACCATAAACATATCGAGGTTAGACCCTACCCTGTTTTCTTTATTTAAAACCGCACCCGCTGCGCTTTATAATAGTTTGTGTAAGCCTAGTCTACTTTCAGCAAAATCTTTTTTAGAAAGGTTTTCTGCATTAGAAAACACTTTTGTGTTAGCCTTCTTACTTATTTGTGTTTGGTTTAAAAAACATAGTTATAACCGAAATCTATTTGCCCTGTGCCTCTTTATCTGCTTGGTCATCCTTTTACTTATTGGTTATACTACTCCTGTGGCAGGTGCCATTGTTCGTTATAAAGTGCCTATCATGCCATTTTTACTTATGTGTGGTATCCTTATAATAGATGAAAAAAGACTGAAATTCTTTTTTAAGAAAGCTAAGCCATAATTTCTATTTTTGCTCTCAATTATGAATTTTACCGACCTCTTTAGAAAAAAATCTGCTACCGAAATTATCAAGCACGGCGATGATTCTGCTGAGCATCATAGCATGAATAAAGTGCTGCGTGTAAAAGACCTTACTTTTTTTGGTATTGCAGCCATTATTGGCGGGGGTACATTTAGCGCTATTGGTAATGCGTGTTTTTCGGGCGGACCGGCCGTAATATTTTTATACATTATTTGTGCAGTAGCTTGCGGCTTTACCGCCATGTGTTATGCCGAGTTTGCCTCTCGTGTTCCTATATCTGGTAGTGCTTATACCTATGCTTATGTTTCTTTTGGCGAGTTATTTGCCTGGATTATTGGCTGGGCATTATTAATGGAGTACTCTATTGGAAATATTTACATTGCATTTTCGTGGAGTGGTTACTTTACCAATTTATTAGATGGGGTTGGTTTGCATTTACCCGAATATCTTACTATTAATTATAAGGAAGCGCATCGTGCATTTATAGATAATAAAGCCGGAGAAGGTTTAACAGCTTGGTTAAGTGCGCCACGAGTAAATGGGTTGCGCATTATTTTTGATTTACCGGCTGTAATTATAAATGTGCTTATTACTTGGTTGGTTTACATAGGCACTAAAGAGTCGCGTAACATAAGTAATGCTATGGTTATTATAAAACTGGCCATTATTGTTTTAATAATTATTGTTGGCGTTTTTTATATTAATGTAGATAACTGGCACCCTTTTATGCCTAATGGTTTTGGTGGAGTAATGGGGGCAGTATCAGGTGTATTTTTTGCTTACATAGGTTTTGATGCCGTATCAACTTTAGCCGAAGAAAGTGAAAACCCACAACGCGATTTACCACGTGGCATGATTTATTCTCTTATTATCTGTACAGTTGTGTTTATTATTTTGTGTTTAGTTTTAACAGGCATGGCATCTTATACTTTACTTGGCGTAAGTGACCCCCTTGCTGAAATATTTAAAATTAAAGGTGTTAAGTGGATGTTGTTTATTGTTTCTATTGCAGCAGTAGTGGCAATGAGCAGTGTGCTTTTAGTTTTTCAAATGGGACAACCCCGTATTTGGATGACCATGAGTCGTGATGGTTTGCTACCAAAACGCTTTGCCTCTATTCATCCTAAATATAAAACACCGGGCTTTGCAACTATAGTTACCGGTTTTGTAGTTGGTGTGCCTTTATTTTTTACCGACGAAAAATTTGTACTTGATTTTACCAGCATAGGCACCCTTTTTGCTTTCGTATTAGTTTGTGGCGGAATTTTAATGCTACCACAAAGAACAGATGATGGCATTGCTACAAAAGGTAAATTTAAATTGCCTTATGTAAATGCAAAGTGGATTATGCCTTTGCTTGCACTTGTTTCTTTTGCTTTGCTACAATATTTAAATCCTGATTATATAAACGACGTTTTTCATATCACTGCAGATAATGCCCAAAGAAATGTCCCAATGCTGATATTTTTTATTTTGTGTTTACTGTTATCTATTTTTTCATTCATTAAAAATCTTTCGCTTATTCCGGTATTGGGTTTACTATCTTGTTGCTATTTACTTACAGGCATGGAAGCCGCCAACTGGAAATGGTTTTCAACCTGGTTAGCCATAGGTTTAGTAGTTTATTTTTGCTACGGATTTAGAAAAAGTAAACTTGCAAAAAAGTCAATAAATTAAAACACATGATAGTTTTTATTACAGGAGCAACAGCAGGCATTGGCAAAGCAAGTGCCGAAATATTTGCAAAAAACGGGTATGACTTAGTTATTACAGGTCGACGTGAAGATCGTTTAAAAAAACTTGCACAAGAGTTAACAAACACCTACAAAGTTAAAGTTCATACACTTTGTTTTGATGTAAGAAAATTAGATGAAGTAAAAACAAACATTGCTTCTTTACCTGCCGAGTTTAAAAATGTAGATATACTATTAAACAACGCAGGCTTATCTGCCGGATTATCTACCCTGCAAGATGGCAGTACAGATGATTGGGATATAATGATAGACACTAATATAAAAGGGCTTCTTTATATAACCCGTCAAATTTCTGAGGAGATGATTGCGCGTAAAAAAGGGCACATTATTAATATGGGTTCACTTGCCGGCAAAGAAGTATATCCTAACGGTAATGTTTATTGTGCTACCAAATTTGCAGTAGATGCACTTAGTAAAGCCATGCGAATTGATATGTTACAGCATGGTATAAAAGTTTCTTCTATCAACCCGGGCATGGTAGAAACTGAGTTTAGCATTGTTCGTTTTCATGGAGATGAAGAGAAGGCAAAAAAAGTGTATCAAGGTTTGCAACCTTTGGTTGCTGAAGACATTGCTGAAACTATATTTTGGGTGGCTTCTCGTCCGGCACATGTAAATATAAACGATGTGGTTATAACACCAACTGCGCAAGCAAATACTACATTATCTGTTAGAAAGCACGCTTAGTAATCTACGCCTTTAAGCGAAACCATTTTATGGGCTTTTATGTCCCAAACCTTTAAGCGTAAGCATTTTGCAATATCAGAAGGATTTAACGAAGTCATTTTAGGGTGTTGAAGCTCCGGAATTTTTTCCATAACCTCAGGTAAACGATAAAATGGAATACGTGCGTTTAAGTGATGTATATGATGGAAACCAATGTTAGCAGATGACCATTGCATAAAGAAATTCATTTTTGTGTAGCTTGATGACTCTAATGCAGCACCCTCGTACGTCCAACCATCTTTTTCTCTAAATTCTGCATCCGGAAAATTATGTTGCGCATAAAATAAATACGAGCCTATAGCACTTGAAACTAAAAATGGAATTAGGATAGATAAAAATAGAATTTTCCATCCAAAAAATACAGTTACTAATATAATTGCTAAACCATGTACTATTAGGGCAACTAAAGAATCTTTATGCTTGCTTTTGCCGTTAACAAAAGACAGAATACACATTCCATAAATAAACATAACAATGTATCCAAATAAGATGGTAATTGGGTTTCGTACAAACAAATAAGCCCTTTGTTCTGCTTTTGGCAAACTCAAAAATTTGTCTTTGCTTAAAACAGGGTAAGAGCCCACGCTAGAGCTAAAAATTTTTGAATTATGGTTATGATGATAATCGTGAGAGCGTTTCCAAATACTGGTTGGGGCTAAAATGTAAATGCCAAACAGGGTGAAAATAAAATCGGCCATTTTAGACTTTTGGAGAATAGTATGGTGCTGATGATCGTGATATATAACAAACATGCGTATCATAATACAACCATTAAGTACGCTAAATGGTATCTTTACTAAAGTAGGAATTGGTAAAAAAGCTATTGAGTTACAGACAATTAAAAGAAATAGGGTAGTTAGTGTATAGTACCAACTCTTCCACCTTACTTCCTTTGCAAATTCGCGAGTAGCTAAAATCAGTTCTTTGCCTTTTCTCATGAACCTGCAAAATTAGCAAAATAATTCATTTACACTACCTTACCACTCGCTTGGGCCAAATTTACGTTGTACCCACTTATTCTTTTTAAACATCATTAAGGCTAGCTCATCCCACAAAATAAAAGCGCCAAAAGAAAATAAAGGTGAGTTAAAGGTTTTTTTAACCAAAGGGTCATTTTTTAGGAGTAATCGGTAGCCAATATCAGCTTCTAATCCTATCCACCTAAATACTTTAAATTTAACATCAACCTCTGGTTCATATACAAAGCAATAACCTTTGTCAGACAATGTTTTAATGCCTTTGTAATTATAGGCATAACCAATTTTTCCAACCCCAATTTGCATGGGTATACTAAACTCCCATCGGCGAGATTTATAGTAGGTGTACTCAACATAATAACACAAATAAGAAAAAGATAATTGTCTTTTTACTAACGTGTCTTTATTCAGTTCTTGATCATGTATCACCTTATTATCCGAAATATTAGTAGTAAGCCAGGATAAGCCCCCACCGATAGATATTTTACCAAAATCTACCCCAATTTTAAGACTTTGCACATTAACACGGTTATGGTCTATAAACGAGTTTCGCGAGTCGTAGCCAAAGTCAAAGCTCTTTTTTCCGGCAAAAGCCTTATGTATGCTATCTAAAAACTGCGCCTTACCAATAACGGCAAACAGTACAAAAAATATGATAAGGTGTTTTTTCAAAAGAAATTTATCCCGTAAAATTCAACAAAAACATAAAAACTTACACCAAAGTCCACATAATACAATTAACAAAGTATGGCTTAAAAGTTGCTTGTTAAGGCCGAAAACTTTGTGGAAATAATGCGTAATTCGCATCTAAGGTATAAGACCCTTAATTTTGGATAGGCAAAAAAGCCATACAGCCCTTTTTATGCGCAGCAGTAAACCTGTTATATTACTTCTTTTTTTTCTGTTTTTAGGCACAGTTGGGCAAGCTCAATTTAAAAACGAAGACGAATTAAAAAAACAGGCGGCTAAGTATTTTGATGACGAGGAGTATGCTAATGGTTTTAAATTATACTCGCAATTAGTTTCTAATTACCCTAAAGACCCAATTTATAATTACCGTTTAGGGGTTTGTATGTTGTTTACCGATGCAGATAAAAAGAAAGCCATTCCTTTTTTAAAAACAGCCTCAAAAACAGCTAAAGACAATGAAAAAGAAGCGCTTTTTTATTTGGGAAAAGCCTATCATTTTAATTATCAGTTTGATGAGGCCATGAATTATTATGCGCAATATAAAAACATTGCATCTGCCTCCATGATTAAGAAATTGCAGGTAGACAGAGAGATACAAGCTTGTAAAAATGGGAAACGATTACTATCGAATTTAGAAGAGTTAGTAGTACTTGATAAAAAACAATTAAGCGAAGGAGATTATTTTAGAAGCTATGATTTGAAAAGCATAGGCGGCAAACTCTTGGTAAAACCGGATGAGTTTAGAAGTGCCGCCGATAAAAAGAAAAAAGATAAATCAATTGTATATCTACCTAAAAGTAATGACCAACTATATTTTGCTGGTTATGGAGAAAAAGGTGAAAACAAAGACATTTATGTTGTAAAAAAATTACCTAGCGGAGATTGGGGTAAGCCTGAAAACCTGTTAAGTCCAATAAACACAGACTATGATGAGGATTATCCTTTTCTACATCCTAACGGTACAGTTTTATATTTTGCATCTAAGGGGCATAACAGCATGGGTGGTTACGATTTGTTTAAAAGCGAATTAGACTCTACTACCAATCGTTGGAAAGAGCCTGTAAATCTTGCTTTCCCTATTAACTCCCCTAATGATGATATTTTATTTGTAACCGATTCGTTAGAAAAGATTGCCTTTTTTGCCAGCGATAGGCAAAGTCCGGCAGGGAAAATTGATGTATATAAAATTCTCACCGAAAAGCGACCGGCAGAATTTGCGTTTGTATCAGGAACTATTTTGAAAAAAGATCCAAACCAAAGTGTTTTATCTAAAATAAAAGTAAAAAATATTGAAACAGGCGAAGATGCAGGTTCGTTTAATGCTAATGCAGATGGAACCTACTCGCTTAAGCTACCTAATGGCGGTAAATTTATTTTTACAGTTGAAACACCCGGTTTTCCAACTCAGTCAGAAGGCGTAAACATTCCTACGGCATATACTTATGTACCTTACAAACAAGCCATTGGTTACGAAACTCAAAAATTATACATCACTAATTTCTTTGATACTAAGAGCGATGATGAAAATAATTACAAAGAGTTTTTAGCTTTAATTGAGCAAAAGTCTAAGATGAATGTTAATGCTGACGATTTTGGCATTAACCGAGAAAACCCTTTAGCAGGAGGTAATAATACTCAGGCATTAAACAACAACAAAACACCTGAAAATAACAATCCTGTTGTAAATAACACAACTACTGAGTCGGTAAGCCCAACAACAAATCAAACACAAAATAAAAACGTAAGCAACAAAGAGCTTATACAAATGGCATATGACGATGCTACCGAATTACAACAAAACGCCGATAGTTTAAAAGCAGATGCAGCTACGGCGTTTTCGGCAGCAAATTCTAAACAAGACCAAGCCAATCAAAAAAAGCAGGAAGCAGAGCAAACTTTAGCTAAAGCAAATACTGAAACAGATGCCACAAAAAAACAAGAATTAAATAGTGAGGCTGAAAAACAAAAGGACGAAGCTACTTTATACCAAGCACAATCAACAACAGCAAATAATATTGCCAAACAATTAGAAATTGATGCCACTAATAAACAACAAGAGGCTAACCTCAATTTACAATATGCAAAAGCTTTAGAAGAAGCTGAGAAAACAAAAAACAACAAAGAAGCTATAACCAAGCTTGAAGGTTTGCAAAAACAATTAGAAGTAGCATCTAAACAAAAAAGCAATAGCAACACCTTGCTTGAAAACATTAAAGCTGATGCTAATAACAAACAACAAGAATTACAAAATGCAGAAAAAAAACAAGAGCAATTTGCTAACGATGTAAAAGACATTACAACTGAAATAGGTAGCTTGGATAAACAAATTGCCGAAACAAAAGATAAAGATTTAATTGAAAATTATACCGCAAAAAAACAAGAGCAAGAGAGTGATTTAGCTGACAAGAAAAAAGAGCAAGAAACAAACCAAGCAAAAATTAATTCATTAAAAGAAGAAGCAGAAACATTGCAAAGTCAGGCAGATTACGCTACAAGTATAGTTAGTGGTAATCCAATAGCAAGTACTAATAATCAAACAACAAATGAGAGCAAACAGATAGCTACTATTGATAATTCGACAACAAATAACCAAGCTCAAAATAGCGAGACAGTTACTCCGCAAGAAAACAAAAACCAAACTGAAAACACAGCCGTAACAAACCCCGAAAACACAAATAATACAACACAGGTTGTAAATAACAACAGTCAAAACAATGAAGTAGTTAATAATACTGTTTCAAATAACGAAACGGCAAATAACACGCAAGCCAATAATACAAACCAGGCATACGATTTAATTAATCAGGCACAAAATAATTTTAATGATGAGAAAAAACTTTTTGGTGCCGTAACTTATACTGATGCAAAAGCGTTACAATTAAAACAGCAAGCCGACGAAAAATTTAACGGAGTGTTAAGCGATGCCAAAAACATTGAAGAACAATTACAGCAAATTAATAATCAGTCGTCAACAGCGCAAACGAATAACGGACAAGCTCAAATTGATGATTTAATGAAACAGGCAGATGCCGTTTCTGCACAATCTCGTCAGCTTAGAAAAGATAGTAAAACACAAACAGGCACCGAACAACAAAACACGTTAGCGAAAATTGCTGAACTTGATAAACAAGCTACCGATTTACTTTATAGTGCTACCAAACAACAATTGGATTTAGATAAAAATACGTTTGTAAATGGTGATACTAAAATTGATGATTTACTAAAAAAACCTGAAAACAAAGCCGTAACAGAGCAAGTACGTCAATTAGACAGTGAGGCCGAAATATTACACAAAGCTGCGCAAGAGTTAAGAGAAGAAGCAGAAGCAGATCCATCTGTAGCATCACGAATTGGAGGTTTAAGCAACGCCGATGAAAAACAAAAAACTGCCTTAGCTAAACAACAAGAAGCTCTTAAATTACTTAAAGGAAATACGACGCAAAGTACCGGCACCGGGGCTATAACCCAACAATTAGATGAATTTAAAAACAAATTATCGCAAGAGGTACAAAGCTCTAATTTGGCTTTAAAAACTTTAGCGGATGCTAATAAAGCAGAATACACAGCTTCTTTAGCTAAGTTAAATGAAACTGAAAAGAAAAATAAAGAAACTCCAGAAGTAAAAAATTTAAAAACACAGGCTCAAAAAAACATGCAAGAAGCCACTGCTGAATTAGGTAAAGCTTCTATAAATAAAAACGAAGAAAGTAAAAGAACTCAATTGCAATCGGCCAACCAAAAAATGGAAGAAGCCATAAAAGAAATTAAACAAGCCGAACAATTATTGACAGGTGTGAGTGAGCCAATTGCAACTAATAATAACCCAACTACAGAAAACAACAATCAAGCAATAGATAATTCAGCAACAAGTAATACAGTTGCCGCTGTTACTAATGAACAACCAAATAATACAGAAAACAAAAACACTAATGCAGAACCTGTAAACACAAATACAGTAGCATCTACTACGAATGAGGTTGAAAACAAGCAAACACAAAATGCTACCGAAAATACAGCAACAAGTAACACTGTTGCCGCTACTAATAATAAAACACAGAATGTAGAACCAAACAATAATCAAACACAAAATAATACTGAAAACGCATCAACAAGTAATACAGTTGCTGCCACTAATAACGAAACGCAAAATGCCGCAAATAATACAGAGTCAATAGTAAACAACACTGTTACTCCTTCTAACAATCAAACAGTAGGCAGCTTAAGTCCACAACAGATAAATGAACTTAAAAGTACCCCCGAGTTCAGACAATATAACTCTATGCAAAATGAGTTTACAAAATCTTCGGGTGAAGCCACAAAAGAACAAAACTTAGCAGATTCGTATAAAAACATGACGAATGAAAGTTTAAAACATGCTGAACAATTAAAAGCAGATGCCGCCGCTTTACCTGATGGGCCAGATAAACAAGAAAAACTAACTCGAGCAGGAAAATCTGAAAAAAATGCTAATGATTTAAAAACAAAAGCAGATTCTTTACAAGAATTAGCTTCGAGTACACGCAGTTTTGCCGACTCTAAAAAACAAGAAATAGATGCTTACTCGCAAACACTTGATAAAAACACGCTTGACAATATAGTTGCTGTATCTACAAACACTACAACAGCAAAAACCAATGCCACAAACGAAACAACTAATAAATCTACACCTTACTCCGAAGCCTTCACGACAAATGCAGCTCAATACAACGAAAAATTAAAATCATTACAAAACGAAACATCTACTCCCGAGAATTTAAAAGAGCAAAATGATATTATTGCCAATTATCTTAAAGTAATTGATGCAGAAATTGCACATAAGAAAGAACAAGAGTCGGTGGCTATGTCGCCTGCACAAAAAAATAAAGAAATAAAGGAAGTAAAAGACTTACAACGCAAGCGTACAAGTTTAAAACAAACATTAGCAACTAATCAAAAAACCGCAAACGAAAATCAAGTTGTTACTAATAACAATACAACCACAAATCAAAACAATGAGGCATCTCAAAACAATCAAACCAATAATATAACTAACGAAACTGTTACACCTGCAAACGAAGGAAGTACAGAAGCAAGTAAATATATAGGCACTAAAGGTTTCGAAATAAAACAGAGTAATGCTTATACTCCAAAACACCCTATTCCGTTAAACGAAAAATTACCGGCCGGACTTGTGTTTCGTGTTCAAATTGGTGCCTTTAAAAATCCTATTGCATTAGATGCTTTTAAAGGACTAACACCAATTGGTGGGGAAACAACGCCACAAGGTTTTATACGTTACCAAGCCGGTTTATTTGATAAATATAATAATGCCAATGCCGTTAAAAACGATTTAAAAAAATTAGGGTATAGAGATGCCTTTGTGGTTGCCTATTTAAACGGAAAAAGAATAAACCTGGCAGATGCTTTAGAAACCTTGAAACAAGAAGGGCAACCTGTAAATGCAGATGCAACAGCCACTGCAGGCATTACGGCTAACAACAATGTTCCTGTTAATGCAGAGCCTACAAACAACAATGTAGTAGCAGAAACTCAAGCTGTACAATCAAGTAATTTAACTACGGTAAATGGTTTATTATTTACTATACAAATTGGGGTTTACACAAACAATGTAAGCAACACACAATTACGAAACTTAAAACCAATTTTCCGCGAGCAATTAACCAATGGCAACTACCGATACACCGCCGGCATATATAGTGATTTAGAATTAGTAAAAACAGATCGTCGTAAAGTAAATGCACTTGGCATTAACGATGCTTTTGTAAGCGCCTACTTAAACGGGCAACGCATTAAAATTACAGATGCCATAGATAAAGTTTCGGCAGATAAAACTATTCAGTTCCCGCCACAGCAACCCATTCTATTTCCAGGAGAAACAGTTTCACCACAACCTGCAAATAATAACCCCTCACCAACTAACACAATTACCCCAACCGAAAATACAACAAACAGTATACAACCTTTTAGCAACGGTGTAACTGAAGCTCCCGCGCCAACTGCCGAAAACGGAGTTAAAGCAAATGATGACGGCATAACTTTTAAAGTGCAAATAGGTGCTTATCGCAAACAAGTGCCTCAAGAAATTGCCGACACATGGCTTAAATTAAAAACATGGCCAATTAAATATATACAAGTAAACGATCTATATTTATACACAGTAGGTTCATTTACCGAAGCACGTTTTGCTGAAAACCTAAGAGCAGAAGTGCTTGCCTTAGGAATGAATGGTGCCTTTATTACCGTATTTAAAGATGGCAAAAAATTATCTGCTACTGAGGCTCAAACTTATTTAACAAGATAGCTCTTATGAAAAAAATCTTCGTTTTCTGTTATTTAATAATACTTACTTATTGTTTACCCGCTCAACAATTTATGCCACCCGGCACCTATACGTCTACCAATAAAAAAGCGATTAAACATGTAGAGGAAGGAAAAAAATTTTACGAAGTTCACAAGGATGCGGATGCGGAAAAATCTTTTAGCAAGGCTTTAACTGAAGACCCAAATTTTGTAGAGGCAATGATGGGATTAAGTTATATTTATATCGATCAAAATAAAAATGAAGAAGCCATTCAACAATTAAAAAAAGCTACACAGATAAACCCTAAGTTTTTTCCAAATAATTTTTACGATTTAGGTGAACTGCAATATTATACCGGGCATTATGACGAAGCGATTCAAAGTTTTCAAAAATTCAATTCTTTCGAAAGAGTTGGTCCTGAAATAAAACAAAAAGCACAACATCTTTTAGAGTGTTCGCAATTTGCAGTTGACCAAATTAAAAATCCAAAACCCTTTAAGCCTGAAAATATGGGGCCTGCCATTAACACAGCAAACGACGAATATTTTCCTACTATAACAGCCGATAATGAATGGTTTTATTTTACGCGTCGCATTATTGGAGCTACTACTTGCGATGGCAGCGCAAATGGTCAGGAAGATTTTTATGTTTCAAAAAACGTAAACAATCAATGGTCTACTGCGGTACCTATGCGTGGCGTTAATAGTCCTTGCAACGAAGGTTCGCCAAGTGTATCTGCCGATGGGCAAAATTTATTTTTTGTCGGCTGTCAAGACCAGTATGAAATGCTGGCAAGTACAGGTGCAAAAGGTTTCGGTATGTGCGATATTTTATTTTCTCAAAAAATTGGCGATAATAAATGGACAAAACCCGTTAATGTTGGTCCTCCTGTTTGTACTAATCAATGGGAGTCCCAACCTTCCTTTTCGTCAGATGGAAAGACACTATATTTTGTACGTGGCACTCGTTCAGGCACAGGCATTAGTGGACAAGACATCTATATGAGTGTGGTTGGCAACGATGGGAGATTTTCTGTTCCGGTAAAACTAGGGCCAAATATTAATACACCCGGAAGAGAAGAAGCTGTATTTATTCACCCAGATAATCAAACACTCTATTTTGCATCTGATGGGCATATTGGCATGGGAGGACTTGATATTTATTTGAGTCGCAGGCAAGCAGATGGTTCATGGGGGCCCGCTATAAATTTAGGC
Organism: Bacteroidia bacterium; assembly: GCA_035484495.1. Lineage (GTDB taxonomy): Bacteria > Bacteroidota > Bacteroidia > B-17B0 > Aurantibacillaceae > PALSA-968. The sequence goes on from DATHOW010000235.1 coordinate 13,402, forward strand.
TACCCCATAAATACATTTAATAGCGAAAGTAGTTTAATGGTTAGTCCTGATGGTAAGAAGGCTTATTTTCATAGTGATAAACAGGGCGGTTTTGGCGGACTTGATTTATATAACTTTGATTTACCAGCTGATTTAGCGCCCCAAAATTTAACTTTTGTAAAAGGAAAAATTTATGATGCAAAAACAAAACAACCTTTGCAAAGCAATGTAGAAATTCTTGATTTAGAAACACAGCAACCTATTTCAAAAGTGTTCCCTGATGTTAACGGAAATTTTTTAGCCGTGCTTCCCGCACAAAAAAATTATCTTTTAAATGTTAATCAAGAAGGATACTTGTTTTATTCAGACAACTTTAGCTTAAAAGATGTAGTAGCCAATTATAATAAACCTTATTTATTAGATATAGCTCTTCAGCCAATTGACACCGGAATTTCGATAGAGTTAAAAAATGTTTTTTTTGATGTAGATAAATTCGATTTAAAACCTGAATCGAAAACAGAGTTAGATAAGTTGGTTAATTTTTTAACTAAGAATAAAACCATTAAAATTGAAATTAGCGGACATACAGATAGCGATGGTAATAAAAAAGCGAACCAAGTTTTATCTCAAAATCGTGCTAAAGCAGTTTATGACTATGTGGTAAAAGCAGGTGTTTCTGCCATTAGATTAACTTATAAAGGTTACGGCGACAGCAAACCAAAAGTACCAAACACCACAGCCGAGAATAAGGCAAAAAACCGCCGTACCGAAATTAAAATTACCGGAAAGTAGGTTTTACACCTAGCAGGCTTACAAAGCCTCCCCTTATCTAATATTTCATAAAGACAAGGCATTTTTGTACTTTCGCGTAAATTTATTTCCTAGATGATTGAGAAACTTTCCAGTATAAAACAGCGCTATATAGATGTTGAACAAAAATTAGCCGACCCTGCTGTTATTGCCGATATGAAACAGTTTAAAAAACTGAATATAGAATATCTTCAGTTAGAACCTATTATTAAGGTTTTTGAAGAATATAAAAAAGCATTAGATAATATAGAATCGGCC
>DATHOW010000236.1:0-13465 GCA_035484495.1 Bacteroidia bacterium
GCTTTAAGTTTATTGTAGGCGTTGCGTAAACAAATCATCTCGTACGGAAAATCATAATCGGTATAAAGTACAAAAGGTGCCGTGGTTTCTGCTACGCCTGCCCGCACGGCAAAACCTTTGCCTTTATTTTCGGAGTAAGAAACAATTTTAATGTATTTAATTTTTTCTTGTAAAGTTTGTATAGTCTGGTTGTCAAAATTTTTAGTTGAACCATCGTTTACAAATATGATACGGAAGTTAACATCTGCAAAAGTGGCTTGCAACTCTCGGTAACGAGTAACATATTTTTCTACCCAATTATCGCGCGGGTTAAAAACGGGTTGTACTATTTCTAAATCAAACACTTGCACTTGCTTGTAAAGGTTTATAAGTAAGTAATTCGTAAAACATTTTCAGCCAAATTAATAAACAAGGGATAACTCTGATTTTTAACGGCTCCAAATAATTTTTTCTAAAGTCGTGCGGAAAAATATCTGTTGGTAATAAAATACAGGCCACAATTAATAAAACAAGAAGTGTATTACTCGTGGCGGTTTTTGGTGATACGGCATACCAAATGGCTGCACCTGTAATGGCTATGATATAGGTGGGGGACTCGGCTTCGTGATTAAAAATTACTACAAAAATCATGATGAATGAAAGGTACAGTAATATAAAAGTAGTGTCGGTTTCTTTTTTTAGAATTTTGAATAGAGGAACAAACACTAAAAACAAGCCAACTAATTGAATATAAAAATGATTGATGGGTTTTGAAAGCCAAGTATAATTTATACCTATTAAAGAAGGAGAGTTAGAAATGAATTTATCAGTAGCATCTTCGGTTATGCTTTTAATCCAATTATCTAAACAAGAAAAGAAATAATCTTTTGGTACGACTAATAGCGGAAGTAGAAAAAATAAAACGGTAAGTAATCCACACCACAGTAAAAATTTTAGTTTGTTGGGGTAAAACAAAAACAACAAGGCTGCTGCTGCCGGATATATTTTTATACTCAAGCAAAAGGCTACGCATACGGCTGCCAGTATATATTTGTGATTGTGCAGGAAACTGAAAATGAAAAGCATAAAAGCTGTGTTGAGTGCGTTGGTTTGCAGGTTTTGAAAAGAGTTTACCAAATCGAATAGGGCGATGAAAAAAATAATTGCTTTTTGTGTGTTACTTAGGGGTAGGTTTTGTATGGCAAAATAAAATAAGGCAGCACCTAAAAGCAACCATAGCACGATAGCTAGTTTAAATGGTAATAAAGCAAAAGGCAGGAAGAATAAAGCAAACTGTGGAGCATAAAAAAACTTATCGTAAATAATTTTGTATTGTATAAAGTCGTATAAATTTTCGTGATGAAGGAAACGTTGCGATGAGGTTTTAAAAATAATAAAATTGGCTATCTCATCATTGTAAATGGCTTGTATGCCAAGTAACAAACATAGCAGGGCAAGTAATGAAAGCCTAAGATACTTGGATGTAAGGAAATTAAGTATGTTAGCAGGGATGGTCATTTAACGTGAAACCAAAAATACTATAATAAATGGAAGTACCGTTTTACTTGGCTAGGGTTTTTAAGGCCTCTGTAAAAACTTTATCTTCTTTTAAAATTACCGGGTAATAGGCTTCGTTATCAAATAAATTGCGGCCTATTAAGGCTTTAATTTGTGATAGTAAATAAACAGAAGATTTTTTTAGTTGTGCTTCATTTTTAGGAATGCCGTTTTTTGCTGCAAACTCAACAAACTCATTTAATAAGGCTTGAGGCGGGCTGTAGTTTTTTGCGTAATCTGTAGCTGTTTTATAGGACGAAAAAGAAGCGCGATGTTTATCGGCGTAGCTAAAAGAAAAATCGTTTACTAAGCCTTTATAAAAAACTTTATTTAAGTAACTTGAGCGATACGATGTATCTACCGGAACAAAAATATCAGGTGTAATACCGCCGCCGCCATAAACAATTCTACCGGAAACCGTTTTGAATTTCAAGCTATCTGCAACACGAATACTATCCTTACTCATCATTTCTCCGTTTTCGTAGCGGTCAAACTCTTCACTATAATAAGCCTCTAAGCCTTTGTTGTAAGGCTTTTGAATGCATCTACCACTTGGTGTATAATAACGAGCTATGGTTAAGCGTATAGCAGAGCCATCCGGAATTTCAATTTGCTCTTGCACCAAACCTTTGCCAAACGAACGGCGACCAACAATAGTTGCTCTATCATTATCTTGTAAAGCACCCGAAACAATTTCGCTGGCAGAGGCTGAGCCTTCATCAATTAGCACAACTAGTTTACTATTTTCAAAACTTCCTTTTTCAGTTGCAAAGTATTTTTTTTCAGGGCTGTTTTTTCCTTTGGTGTAAACAATCAGCATGCCTTTACTTAAAAACTCATCTGCAATGTCAACTGCTGCATTTAAATAACCGCCACCGTTACCGCGTAAATCAACAATTAATTTTTTCATGCCAAGTTTAGTCAGTTTATTAAATCCTTTTCTAAACTCATCGTACGTAGATGCCGCAAAACGACTAACCTTAATATAGCCAACACCGGGCTCAGCCATAAAAGACACATCAACACTATAAATAGGAATTTCGCCACGAGTTATGGTAAAATCAATTAATTGTTTTTGTCCTTCGCGCTTAATGGCAACATTTACTTTGCTATTTTTTTTACCGCGAAGCATTTCAAATACTTTTTTATTGGTAATTTTTACTCCGGCTACATTTTTTGAATCAACTTTTACAATTCTGTCTCCGGCTTTAATGCCCAATCTTTCTGATGGTCCGCCTTCTATTGGATGTACCACACAAATAGTATCGTTAACAATATTAAATTCTATGCCAATGCCATGAAAATTGCCCTGCAAAGGCTCATTTACTTGTTCTAATTCGGCAGCAGGGATGTATTCAGAATGGGGATCTAACTGCTTTAGCATGGCTGTAAGGGTACTTTCTTCCAGCTTTTTGCGGTTTATGGTGTCCACATAATTGTCTTCAATAAAATTGAGTACATTATCCAGTTTTCCGTTCTGTTTATGCGGAGAAGCAATATTTACGGTGTTTTGACGTTTTATGCCCAGCAAAGACCCCATTATAAGCCCTGCAATAAGCAAGCAGGCATAAATAAGCGGGTTTAGCCATTTGCGGGGTGAAGAATTGTTAATTGGGTTATCCATAATGTTGCAGGCAAAAGTAATTGTTTAATTTTGTATCGTGATGAGTAAATTGAAATATGGTGCTTTTTTTATGTTAACGGTAATAAGCGTTTTATTTTTTTCGTGTGCTAAAACGCAAACACCTGCAAATAATGCTACCGTTGTTCAGGCAAATAGCACACCCGTAAATGTTTTTGTTTTACTTTCATCGCATCCTAATTTAGCGGCCCCGGGTGGGGTTGATATGATTGCCAATGCAGGTGTAAAAGGCATTTTAATTTATAGGCAAACTACTACACAGTTTTATGCGTATGAAAGAAGTTGTACTTATGATGGCACTACCGTTGCCAATGCTATGGTTTCGGCCGGAGCAGGAAGTACTACCTGTAAAGACAATATCTGCGGGTCTATATTTACTATTTTTGATGGTAGCGGAGGGGTTGCTCAAGGTCCGGCAAATTACCCGTTAAAGCAATATGCAATTAGCTTTGACGGCACAAATTCCTTGCACATTACAAACTAACTATTTTAGTAAAGCTAATTGTTTTTTTGCCTGCTCGGCATAAAACCCCTGTGCATCTACAATGTGTTGTAATAATGTTTTTGCTTCATCTATTTTATGTAAATCAATAAAGCAAAGTGCTTTGTACCAGTAAGCATCTTGCCTAAAAGCATTGTTGGATAAATTACCTATACGGTTTAGCATAATTAATGCTTGCTCGTAATTTTTTTGGTAGTAGTAAGCTGCACCCATATAAAATAAAGCATTTGGGTCATCTTTATTTATGCGGAGTAATGGATTTAGTTTAACTATGGTTACATCAAAGTGTTGATTGTAAAAGTTTTTCATTGCCTGGCTCAGTAATGCAGGTACGGCTGTATCATTTACAGTAAGCGCATTTCCATCGGGTTGGTAATATAGTTTTTGATACTCGGTAACTTTTAAATTGTACAAATAAATAGAAGGCGCATTGGGTAAAAGGTCTATTAATTTTCGTTGTCTATCGGTAAGGTTTCCTTTTTCAAGCATACTAGCTTCGTTGGGCATAAGTATAAGGTCTTCGGCATCTTTATCAATGTGTTTATGATGATGTATTTTGTAAAAATGCTCTCCTTTAAACATCGAAGTGTCTTCTTTTGCAATAGCATCTTTTCCTATGGCTATGCTTTTAACTTGTTTAGGAATAAGTATATAAATTAACCCAAAAGCAAGTACAACAATTAGCATACCGCCGGCAAAAGAAAGTGGAGAGAATTTTTTATGTACTTTTTTAGAAGGTAAAAAATATTTTTTCTTATCGTTGGGCGGGCTAGTATTTGTATCCATCAGTTAATTGTGTATGCTAAAGATACTTAAATACATTTAAAATAATCAAACGGCTCTAAGCAATCCTTACAACGGTAAAGTGCTTTGCAAGCTGTAGAACCAAACTGACTAATCATTTCGGTGTGTAAGGAGCCGCAACGCGGGCATTTAATTTGTTTTGTTTTACCGGTTATGAAAGATTTATCGGTAGTACTTTCTTGCGGAGGGGCAATGCCGTATTTTCTTAATTTTTCTTTGGCTTCGGTGCTTAACCAATCGGTTGTCCAAGCGGGTGTGTAAACAGTTTTTATGTGTACGTTTTCTACGCCTTTTTGTTTAAGGGTAGCAATAATATCATCCTCCATTTGTTTCATGGCAGGGCAACCGCTATAGGTTGGCGTAAGCTCCACTTCAACCCCATCAGCTTGAAAATTTATTTTACGGATAACACCTAAATCAACAATACTAATTACCGGAATTTCGGGGTCGGGAATTTCATTTAGAAAAGAAAAAAGTTCTTTTTCGGTATAGGTTTGCATGGTATAAAGTTACGCTATTTTGAACTGAAAATGCTGTTAAAACAAAAGAGCCACCTCTTTTCAGAAGCAGCTCCTTTGCCTATTAACCATTTATTATTTTACTTTTTATCGTCTTTTACTTCTTCAAAATTTACATCTTCAACATTGTTATCGTTAGATGATTGTTGTTGATGTTGTTCGCCACCCGGAGCTGCGCCACCTTGTGGTTGTTGTGCGTTCATAGCAGCGTATAACTCTTGCGATGCAGCTTCCCAAGCTTTGTTTAAATCAGCTAAGTACGTATCAATTTTAGCTAAATCTCTTGCAGCGTGTGCTTCTTTCAAATGCTTTACAGCTTCTTCAATAGGCGCTTTTTTTTCTGCAGGTATTTTATCGCCGTAATCTTTCAACTGTTTCTCCGTTTGAAAAATTTGAGCATCAGCTGCATTAACTTTCTCTGCTTCTTCTTTTGCTTTTTTATCTGAATCGGCATTCGCTTCTGCTTCGCGTTTCATTTTGTCGATTTCTTCTTTGCTTAAACCGGATGAAGCTTCGATACGGATGTTTTGCGCTTTGCCTGTAGCTTTATCTTTAGCCGATACGCTTAGGATACCATTTGCATCAATATCAAACATTACTTCAATTTGCGGCACACCACGTGGTGCAGGCATAATGCCATCTAAGTTAAACTGACCAATGGTGCGGTTATCTTTAGCCATTGGGCGCTCGCCTTGCAATACGTGTAATTGTACGCTTGGTTGGTTATCGCTGGCAGTAGAAAATGTTTCTGTTTTTTTGCTTGGAATGGTTGTATTTGATTCAATTAGTTTTGTAAACACACCACCAAAAGTTTCAATCCCTAATGAAAGTGGAGTTACATCTAATAATAACACATCTTTTACATCGCCGGTTAAAACACCACCTTGTATAGCAGCGCCAATAGCTACTACTTCATCGGGGTTTACACCTTTGTTTGGGGCTTTACCAAAATATTTTTCTACAGCTGCTTGTATAGCAGGTATACGAGTAGAACCACCTACTAAAATAACTTCATCAATATCGGAGTTTGATAAGCCTGCGTTTTTCATTGCAGATTTACAAGGCTCGATAGTACGTTGAATTAAGCTATCAGCTAGTTGCTCAAATTTTGCACGGGTTAACGATTTTACCAAGTGTTTTGGAATGCCGTTAACAGGCATAATGTATGGCAAGTTAATTTCAGATGCTGTTGTGCTCGATAATTCAATCTTAGCTTTTTCAGCAGCTTCTTTTAAACGTTGTAAAGCCATTGGGTCTTGACGTAAATCAATGCCCTCGTCTTTTTTAAACTCATCGGCTAACCAATCAATAATAACTTGGTCAAAATCATCACCACCTAAGTGTGTATCACCATCGGTAGCTTTTACTTCGAATACGCCATCGCCAAGTTCAAGAACCGAAACGTCATGTGTACCACCACCGCAGTCGAACACAACAATTTTCATTTCTTTCCCTTTTTTATCCATGCCATAAGCTAATGCAGCGGCAGTTGGCTCGTTAATGATACGGCGTACTTTTAAACCTGCAATTTCTCCGGCTTCTTTAGTTGCCTGACGCTGTGCATCGTTAAAATATGCCGGTACTGTAATAACAGCTTCGGTAACTTCATAACCTAAGAAATCTTCAGCTGTTTTTTTCATTTTTTGTAAAATGATAGCCGAAATTTCTTGTGGAGTATATTTACGGTCGTCAATTTCAACACGCGGGGTGTTGTTGTCGCCTTTTACTACGGTATATGGTACTCGTTTAACTTCGCTTGCAATTTCATCGTACGTGTGACCCATAAAACGTTTAATTGAATAAACTGTTTTTTTAGGGTTGGTAATGGCCTGACGTTTAGCAGGGTCGCCCACTTTACGCTCTCCGCCTTCTACAAATGCAACAACCGATGGGGTTGTGCGTTTTCCTTCGTTGTTAGCAATAACCACCGGCTCGCTTCCTTCCATTACAGATACGCAGCTGTTGGTTGTTCCTAAATCTATTCCTATAATTTTAGACATAATGTATTTTTTTAATTCGAGTTGGTAAAGTCAATGATTGTGCCAAGGGGTGGAATTAAATAAAAATATGACAGCTTGTCATTTTTTTACTAATGGCAAATGGATAAGCCGCCGCCACTGTTTAAAAACCTTAATTTGCAGGTTAAGGAGTTGCCTGAAATAGTATCTACACAGGTAGTGCTGTTAATTGACCTTAAAAGCTTAAGCTCGTTACGGCATGAAAACACCCCTATACCGCCATTAATGTTGCTGTAGTTTGCTTTGTTTTGTGATAACGAAGTTGACATATTTACCTGGTTATAAAGGGCTAAAGCCTGCCCTGCGGCGGTAAGTATAAACTCTGCACTATCTACCGTTCGGGTAACTGATTGGTTAACAGGAATTAAATTAGCCATATTAATTAAAACAAGACGACCGGCAAAGTCAAACTCTTGTTTTTCTCCACCCACAGTTTGTATGGGGTAATTAGTTCCTAAATCAATGTCTAAAGATTCTTTGGTAGAAGCCCCTCCGTTATACTCCGTATAAAAAAAACGTAAAACTAAACCACAAACCCCCGCGTTTACAGGCGAATTATAATAACAATAATCTAAACCGGCGTTAGGTACAATATTTATTTTTGTGTTTAGATTATAATGATTAACCAATATATTAGGATAACCGGGCGTGCTTGGAAGTAGTTGACCTGCAAAATTTTGAATTAAACCGGTTTGTGCCGTAAACTCTTTACCACTTTTGTTGTTATGTATAGTAAGGTTGTATTGGCTATCGCTGTATATTTTGTGGTTGGTTTTATAAACGCGTTCATTTTGGTTAAAAACACCTGTGGCAGCTTGAATTAACGTATCTGTTAAAACAATTTCCATGGCTGAGGAGGAAGGATTATCAACCGAAACCTGTACTCCGTTTATCCAGCGTTGCAACGTAACCTTTATGTCACCCGATTTAAAGTAAACCGAGTCTTGGTTTTGAGCCATAACATGGGCATCTTGAGCACCTAAAAAAACACGCTCAATGCGTATGTATTGTACAGGGTCATCTTGGTTTAACAAACCGTACACACTTACAATTTCTTTATAAGGTGCCAACAAGCTTAAACTATTGCTACAGCCCCCTAAAAGAGTGAATAGTATAACTATAAAAAGTGCCTTTTTTATCATAAAGCTCCAAAATTAAGTTTTTTATTGGTTAAAAAAATTAATGGCTACTTTTGTTTTTCTAACGGTCGGTTTTAACAATTTAACGGTATGTCTGTAGCAAAAAAAGAATTTAAAAAGGTCACCACTCACTCTTTACAAGAGATGAAGCGCACAGGCGAAAAAATTGCCATGCTAACTGCTTATGATTATACCATGGCAAAAATACTCGACCAAGGAGGCATTGATGTGCTTTTGGTAGGCGATAGCGCCAGTAATGTAATGCACGGCTACGAAACTACGTTACCCATTACTTTAGACCACATGGTTTACCACGCGGCATCGGTTGTGCGTGCGGTAGATAGAGCCTTAATTGTGGTTGATTTGCCCTTTGGAACCTATCAGGGTAATTCAAAAGAAGCGTTGAATTCTGCTATTCGTATAATGAAAGAAAGTGGCGCACATGCTGTAAAGTTAGAAGGTGGTAAAGAAATTAAGGAATCAATAGAGCGTATTTTAACGGCTGGTATACCGGTTATGGGGCATTTGGGTCTAACGCCTCAATCTATCTACAAATTTGGAACATATAATGTGCGTGCTAAAGAAGAAGTAGAAGCTAAAGAGTTACTTGAAAACGCACATGTACTTCAAAAATCGGGTTGCTTTGCTTTGGTGTTGGAAAAAATTCCGGCAACATTGGCAAAAAAAGTAGCCAGCGAACTTACTATACCTGTAATTGGTATTGGGGCAGGTAATGGTGTTGATGGGCAAGTTTTGGTTACACATGATATGATGGGCATGACCTACGAATTTAACCCGCGTTTTTTAAGAAGATATTTGAACTTGTATGATGATATGAAAGGTGCAACCGAGCGTTATATTCATGATATAAAAACAAAAGATTTCCCCAACGATAAAGAACAATATTAAGCATGAGCAACCAGGTAAAAGAGTTTAACGAGTACCGTGCTAAAATGAACGACTTAATACTAAGCAAAGACAACTTGGTGATTAAGCGTTTGTATAATTTAGATGCTAACACTTATGCAGCAGGTGCCGTTGATGTTAAAACAAAGGAAATGCTTGGCTTGGTTGCCAGCATGGTTTTGCGTTGCGATGATTGCATAAAATATCATTTAGAAAAATGCCATGAGGCAGGCGTTAAAACCGATGCCTTGTACGAAATTTTTGCCGTAGCTAATATTGTAGGTGGTACTATTGTTATACCACATACACGTCGTGCAGCTGAGTATTGGGAAGCTTTGCAAGCAAACTAATGCAGTTTTCGGTAGAGAAAATAGAGCAACTTATTTCAGAAAAGATTTTTGAGCTTACGTATAAAAAAGTTTCATCCACCAACGAAGAACTTGTAGATAGTGGTGTTTTAAATTCTGTAACTATAGTTGAATTAGTTGTTGAGTTAGAAAAAGAATTAGCTGTATCAATTTCGTTTGTGGAAGTAACGAAAGAAAATTTTAAAACCATTAATGCCATTAAAACCCTACTTTTAAAAAAATGAAATTGATTTTACTTTATATAATGGCGGTGTTGTATGTTGCTGCGGGCGTTTATCATTTTGTAAACCCAAAGTTTTATCAAAAAATAATGCCCACTTATTTGCCTTGGCACATGCCCTTAATATACATAAGCGGGGTGTTAGAAATTGCTTTTGCTTTATTACTATTACCCGAAAGTACACGCCCTATGGCGGCGTGGATGATTATTGCACTACTAATTGCGGTGTTTCCTGCAAACATACAAATGGCTGTAACTATGTGGCAAAAACAACGACCTAACTTGTGGATTGGTTTGGTGCGTTTGCCTTTGCAATTTGTTTTAATTTACTGGACATGGATTTATACTAAAAAATAAAACCCATGTATTTTGATGTAGCAACCAAATCTTTTAAAGAAGAAAATACAGAGGCAAGTAAAATTGCTTTTGTTGCTGCTGATAAAAATGTAACGTGGGGGGAGTTAAAAAATCTATCTGATAAAATTTGCGACGCCATAAAAAAAACAAATGCTCCCCAAGGAAGCCCTGTTTTGGTTTATGGAGATAAAGAAGCCTTTTTTTTAGCTGCTATACTTGCTTGTTATAGATTGGGCTTGCCTTTTGTGCCTGTAAATAATTTGTTACCGAAAAAAAGAATTAAAAAAATTATTGAGCAAACGCAAAGCAACATACTAATTGTTGCGGGTGATGATGCGCCTGCTTTGCAAATGCCTGTTGTTATAAAAAATGATTTTAGTGTTCAGAAGAATGGCGATGTAAGTTTTTCTAATACGATAGAAGCAGCCTATATTTTATTTACCAGTGGCAGTAGTGGAGAACCAAAAGGGGTTGTAATATCTGATGAAAACATAACTTCGTTTACACAATGGGTTGCAAATAAATTTCCTGTAAATAAAGAAACCGTTTTTATAAACCAGGCGAGTTTTTTATTTGATATTTCTTTAGCTGATTTTTTTGGTGCACTGCAAACAGGTGGTACGGCTATTTTTAATACAAACGAAATTACGGGCAATGCAGATTTGTTTTATGATAGAATAAATAAGTATAAAGGCACTTATTGGAACTCAACTCCATCGTTTATTACAAGGTGTTTGGCTGATAAAAATTTTAAGGCGGACAATTTACCCAGCATAACACACTTTGTTTTATCGGGTGAGAATTTGACTGCAACATTGGTAAAAGAGTTGAAAACCAGATTCCCTAAAGCTGTGGTTATTAATGCTTATGGTCCTACCGAAGCAACCATTTACGCCTCGTTTGCTGAAATTACGGATGAGCTTTTAACCGAAAACACCTTGCCCATTTGTAAAACGGATAATGATTTTATTAGTATAGAGCATGATGAAATTATTATTACAGGCGGTGGAGTAGGAGTGGGTTACTTAAATAACGAAGCACTAACACAACAAAAGTTTTTTTTGAACTCAACTAAAAAAGCATTTCGTACGGGTGATGCAGCTTTTGTAAAGAATAACTACATATACTATGCAGGCAGAAAAGATGAGCAGATAAAATTAAACGGTTACCGCATTGAACTGAATGAAATAAAATATGCGCTTGAACGCATTGATTTTATTGAGCAAGCAGAATGCCTGCCAATTCTAATTGATGGAAAAGTAAAGCGACTGATTGCGTTTATACTAACAAAATCATCAGTTAATAATATTGAAACTGCAAGTGTAAAAAACAGTTTGGAAAAAGAGTTGCCCCTTTATATGATTCCTTCTGAAATAATTGTGCTAAAGGAATTTCCTTACACCGCAAGCTTTAAAGTTGATAAGCAAAAATTACTGAAAAATTATTTAGCCGGATAGCAGCCATGAGTTTTTACGATTTACCTAAAGAAGAACGCGTAAAGCTGGTCGAACAAATAAACAAGCAAATTCTTGCTGGCATTGAAAAGGATAAGCTGAGCATTCTCATTAATTATTTTTCGGATGAAGACACCTATATCCGTAAAACGGCTTATTTGGCTATTGGTAAAATATATAAGCTACATGGGGCTTTACAAACTAAAATTATTTCTACCCTTACCGAATTGCTAAAAGAAGATGATGCCAAAATAAGACAGACCTGTATTAATGCGGCAGGTGAAATTGGCATGAAAGATTTTAAAACAGTTGAATGGTTTTTTGATACGGGACTATTTGACAAGCACCATTCGGTTAGGAATGCGGTAATTGGCTCGGTTAAAAAAATGAGTGAGAAAAACCCAAAACCCGTGCTTATTTGGGCAAAAAAATATTTGCATCACGAGGATAAAGAAGTGCGCAGAGAAATTTGTCATGGCATAGAGTTGAGAGGCAGAACACACCCGCAAGATATATTGCCTCTTTTAAAGGAATTGCAGCACGATAAAACGGCTAGGGTGCGCAACACCCTCATTCATGTACTAGGGCAAATTGCCTACAAAAAAGGCTGTTTAGCCACCGTTATAGCTGATTTAAACACCTGGAACGATAAGGCCCTTACGGATGCCGCCATTGAGGAGATTATTGATGTACACGATAGGTATAAGAATTTTTCAATTCTTACCCAACAACAGGCTATAAGCTATATTGATGCCCATTACAAGCCTAAAAAATAACCTATATGCCAAAACAAAATTTGTTAGTAAATTGCGCCCCTAATGCAGATGTTAAATAAACCACGCTTTTTTGTTTTAGGAATTCTGATTCTGCTGTTTGCTGGTTTTACAAACGACCGCGGTAATGGCGACAAAGAGAAAAAAGTATTTCCTAAGCCTGAAAAAACAAATATGTTGTTTTATGTGCAACGCACATTTAATATAAACACCCTTGTTTACGAATTAAATTTAGATGAAAAGCAGCTTTTAAACGAAGTTGAGCCTATTAAAATATACTGGATAAATTATGCTACCAATAAAAGCACCGAATCGTTAAACTATATACAACGCAAATATGCTTACGGACTTGATATAAAATTAATTGATGCCGAAAAAAAATCGTACTGCTTTAACTTTGTATCGTATAAAAAGAAAAAACTGTATTTATTAAAATCTCCGGTTGATAGCAAGTACCATGTGTTTTGCGATATAAGTGGTAAAACGGTTGCCCTAGATAGAATTTTTATACAAATTGAAGGTGGCTCGTTTTGGGTGCCTAAAGTAAGATACATTGATATTAGTGGCAAAGACCTTGCTAAAAACGAGGAAGTAGCCGAGAGGGTTATTCCTTAGATTTCTCCCTCCAGTCAAAAAGACAAGAGCGAATAAGTTTTACTCATAATTCATTTGACTCTTTACTTGATCCTCATAAAAATTATCTAATTTGATTTTCTTAAATGGTTTAAACAATCTGTTGGGATATTTAATTGCCGCAATTTTTAGATAAGAGCCTAATGTTTGATAACGAAAACTATCTTTAGTTTCTGTAACTTTTTTAAATAATTTAATTGTTTCGTCGTTCGGATATTTCGCGAGTGCTTGAAAAAGTATACGCCATTTATCATAGTCATAATATTTTTCTTCCCATTGCGCATCAAACATTTTAATTAATAAAGGGAAAAAGAGAGTATCTGGAAATTCTCGTGCACAATATGCCGCATAATATTGTGTATTACTGTTAGCAAAGAATTTTTTTATTAGTTCGATATCATTCTTGTTCTGAAATTTTGATAAGGCTATTGCAGCAGACATATTGTGGTCAACTGTTACCATACTACGAATTCGTGAATAATATTTTTGTTCCGGCTTTAAACTTTCTAATAGTTTATTTTTTTGTAATAATTTGATATTTTCCTGAAAAATAAAACAACTATCTATTGTGCTTTGTTGCTTTGCGCTAAGAAAA
>DATHOW010000237.1:0-4104 GCA_035484495.1 Bacteroidia bacterium
ATTGTTACTTCTCTTAATTGTTTCAACAATTTTAGGATGCTCCGATGCAGGCACAAAATCTGGTAAACCACAATTCGCGGAAAAAGTTTCGTTAATCACATACCGACAATTATGCAATGAATTCAATCACTTATCATTTAAAACCCCTTTAACAAAAATAGATTCATCTGCACTTGAATTGATACTATACATAGACTCGTTAAAACAACAGCTTTTATCTGAAACTAAACAAATTGATCCTTACAGCATAAAAATAAATTATAAAGGCAATCAAAGTGACATTGACAGCGTTTATAGTTATTATTCCCCTACAATGGTCTTAATCGGAAAAGACGAGACAAATCCCGCCATCGGGAAATGGACAGCAACAGAACTAAGGAAGAGACTTGCATTATTTAGAAAGGAAATACTAAATGAATATAAATATCCCATTGCCTTTAATCACATTGGCGATGAAGACGGATATGATGATTCAGATAAGATTCCTCTCCTTTGGGAAATAAGCAGTTTCTATCATATGCCCTTAATTGAATGTCTTAAAACACTGAAAAATGAGCAAGTTGAAATTAAAAAAATTGCGATTGCGACAAGTAGCATAGATACATTAAAGAAAGACTAGGAAAAATCTCATACAAATACAGATTTCTCCCTCCGGTCGAAATGACAAGGGAGAATAATTTTACTTATCTAAAATCTTCTTAATATCCGGTCTGAAATAGCGGTTGCTTTTTAAAACCTTACCGTCTTCACGATAAATGGGCTTGCCGTTTTCATCCAGTTTACTCATGTTACTGCGGTGTATTTCATCAAACACTTCTTCTATTTTATGTTGCAAACCATGTTTTAAAATGGTGCCGCATAAAATATACAGTTGGTCGCCTAAAGCATCTGCAATTTCAACAATGTCTTTGTTTTTGCAGGCTTCTAAATACTCTTCGTTTTCTTCTTTAATCAGGTTAAAACGCAGGGTGTAATCTTTTTCTGCTAACAAAGTAATTTTATCGGCATTGCCAATTTTAAACACTTCATGAAATTCAGCTACACTATCTAATTTCTTTTTCATGAGTTTTTATTTTTTTGGTGAAGATTTTTCTGTTTTGTATTCGGTATTTAAGCCGTCAACAATTTCTTTAGTAATATCTAAACCCGGTTTAGCATATAGTACCGAACTAATATTAGCCGTAGTGTAAGCTAAAATATAATCGTATTTGCCATTGTTATATCTGGCAATAAAATTAGATACTCTTTTAAGCATATCGCCACGTTTTTTGGCAACCTCTTCGCCTAAGTTTTCTAATTGTTTTTGTTTAGCAGCAGCATCATACTGCTGTTGTTCTAATTGAGCCTTTTGTTTACTTAATTCGGCTTCGCCACGTACACCCGCTTGTGCAGCTTGCTGAAAATCTTGATAGTCTGCCTGAAATTTAGCAGCCATACTGTTTAACTGACTCTCTAAAGCCATTTGTTTATTAGCATATTCTTTTGAATTATCAACGATATACTGATATTTATAATCTAACGAATCGATATTTAAGTAGGCAATTTTAGCATCTTTTAAATTGACATTATTAGCCGCTAAAGTAGCCGGGGTTTGCAATACATCAGAAGGATTAGCTGTTGCACCGCCCAGTGCTTCTACATTTTTTTTAAGCGATATGTTCATGTAAAACAGAACAGCAACCGCTGCAATAAGTACAATATTAATAATAAGTGATGTTTGTTTCATAACGTGTTTTTAATTTTAGTTTATCATATCAAATCCTGTGTACTTAACTAACACCTCAGGAATTTTTATACCGTTTTCTGTTTGGTTATTTTCTAATAACGATGCCACAATACGAGGCAATGCCAAAGCACTTCCGTTTAAGCTATGGCATAAATTTGTTTTACCGTTTGCATCTTTATAACGGCATTTTAAACGATTGGTTTGAAAGCTTTCGAAATTAGAAACCGAGCTTACTTCTAACCAGCGTTTTTGTGCAGCACTCCACACTTCCATATCGTAAGTTAAGGCAGATGCAAAACTCATATCGCCACCGCAAAGTTTAAGTATGCGGAATGGTAAGTTTAGTTCTTTTAATAAACCTGCTACGTACTCCTTCATCTCTTCTAAAATTTGATACGATTTTTCGGGAGCAGCAATTTGTACAATTTCAATTTTATCAAACTGGTGTAAACGATTTAAGCCGCGCACATCTTTACCATAACTACCTGCCTCTCTACGAAAGCAAGGTGTGTAACCACAATTCTTAACAGGCAATTCGCTTTCTTTTAAAATAACATCGCGGTACATGTTTGTTATAGGCACCTCAGCAGTTGGTATCAGGTATAAATTATCTTCGCCCACAAAATACATTTGTCCCTCTTTATCAGGTAACTGCCCGGTACCATAACCACTATCAGCATTAACTAATATAGGCGGTTGCACTTCCATATAACCTGCAGCAATTGCCTTATCTAAAAAGTAATTAATTAAAGCGCGTTGCAAGCGTGCACCTTTACCTTTATATACAGGGAAACCTGCACCGGTAAGTTTTACGCCTAATTCAAAATCAATTAAATTATACTTAGCCGCTAAATCCCAATGTGGTTGTGCGTTTGCAGGCAAGCTTGGTTTTTCGCCATGCTCAAAAACAGTTTCGTTATCCTCGGGTGTTTTACCTAAAGGCACCGTTGTATTTGGTAAGTTGGGTACTTGTACTAATAAAGTTTGTATCTCTTCTTCTTTGGTTTTTAAAACCTCATCAATTTGTTTTTCTTTTAATTTTAAATCGGCGGTTTTAGCTTTTATAGTTTCAGCTTCTTCTTTTTTGCCGCTTTTCATTAACTCACCCACTTGTTTGGCAAGCCCGTTAGCTTCGGCTTTTACCTCATCACTTTCTTTTTGTGCAGCACGGCGCTCAGCATCTATACTAATAACTTTAGTAATAATGCTTTCGGCATCTTTAAAGTTTTTAATAGCTAAGCGTTTTATAACTTCTTCTTTATTATCTCTTATATAATTTATTTGCAGCATACGTGTTTAAAAAATTTTGACAAATGTATAAATAAAAAACCCCTCACAATTGCAAGGGGTTTAAGTTTTTGTTAGGATTAGCCCTTATGCTTCAGGAAAAGGAACAACCGATACGTAAGAACGGTTATCACGTTTTTTTCTGAAAACAACAGTACCATCTATTAACGAAAATATAGTATGGTCTTTACCCATGCCAACATTTTCACCCGGATGGTGTACAGTGCCACGTTGACGAACGATAATGTTACCGTTAATGCAACCTGATCCGCCAAATATTTTAACACCTAAGCGTTTACTGTGCGATTCGCGACCGTTTTTTACTTTACCTTCACCTTTTTTGTGTGCCATGCTATTTTATTTTTAAATGTTGGGGTTAAATCAACACTATTATTAATCTTCTTTTTTCTTAGCTGCTGCTTTTTTAGCCGGAGCTTTTTTTACTGCTGCCTTTTTAGCCGGAGCTTTTTTTGCTTTTGGAGCTTCTTCTACCTCAGCTTTCGGAGCAACAACTTCTTTTCTTGAACGAAGTGTGTACTCATGTTTTTTAGCTTCTAACTTATCTTTAACAGTTTCACCTTTACCAAGAATGCCTTGCACAATTATTTGCGTAAGATCTTGACGGTGACCGTTTAATTTTTGATACGTTTTTCTGCGTTTCTTTTTAAATACAAGCACTTTGTCTCCACGTAAGTGTTGTATTACTGTGGCAGCTACTTTAGTGCCCTCTACATTCGGACTACCAACGGTTACTTTACCTTCGTTGTCAACTAACAACACATCGCTAAATTCTACGTCGGCGCCCTCGTTAGCCTTTAGGCGGTGAACGTAAACTTTTAATCCACGTTCCACTTTAAATTGTTGCCCGGCTATTTTTACAATTGCGTACATAATTTATTTTTTTAATGTTTATCTAATTCAGGTTTAATAACCTAAACCCTTTTTATAGGGAGGGCAAATGTAGAAAATAATTTTTATTCTGCAAAATCAAACTTTGCGCTTATTTATAAGCCAAACTCCGCCCAAAATCACAAAAATGGCCGCTATTTGCATAACGGTAATAATTTCGCCATCAAAAATGCCCCAACCTA
>DATHOW010000238.1:0-10732 GCA_035484495.1 Bacteroidia bacterium
CGTCCATCTAACGAGTAACCCGTTAAACCGCTACCCCCCATATAAAAACGTTCGAAAGGAGCCACACCAACCTTAGAGTTATAATAGCCCAAAATACCAAAACCAAAAGCTGTTTTTAAAACCAGGTTACGCGCTTCTTTACCATCCGGTGCTTTTTGGTTAGTAAGTTGCATATACCACTGGGTGGTAAATTTATATTTTTGAAATTCCAAATATTGGAATTTTGCAGCGGTACTTAAAGCATCGTAGTTTTTTCCGTTTATAAGAGAATATGGCGGCGTTAAAACAGCTGTCAAACTTATATTAGAGCCACCCGTTGGAAATATGGGATTACCCTGTAAAGAGTTTCGGCTTACGTTAAAGTTAACTTTAAAGTTGTTTACATAACCTGTAGGGAAAGCAAAAACACTGGCGTTGTAAAGCACATAATACGAGTAACTTGGGCTAACAAAGAATGAGAAATAATCATCAGGCCATTTTAAACGCTTACCAAAACTTACGTTTCCGGTCATTGATGTCATATAGGAAGCGTTCGTATTAGTTACATGTATGCCGTTTACTTTAACCGTACGACCAACGCCATTAAAATTTTGTACTGTATAGTAAGCACCAACCGTTAATGAGTTTGGTTTTTTTCCTCCAAGCCAAGGCTCAGAAAAAGAGATGTTATAGCTTTGATAATATATACCACTACTTTGTGCACGAACACTAAGTCGCTGACCATCACCTGCGGGTAGTGGGCTCCAAGAAGCTTTTTTGAAAATATTTCTGGCAGAAAAATTATTAAATGTAACCCCAAGTGTACCGATGATACGACCAGAACCATAACCACCCGATAATTCTATTTGGTCGTTTGGTTTTTCTTCAACCGTGTATGCAATATCAACCGTTCCATCAGCAGGATTTGGTTTTGGTTCTACACCCAATTTTTCCGCATTAAAATAACCCAACTGTTGTAATTGGCGCTGTGTACGCATAATATCTGATCGCCTAAAAAGCTGACCGGGTTGCGTGCGCAACTCTCGCATAATAACATGGTCATTGGTTTTTGTATTCCCCGTAACTGTTACGCGGTTTATAATGGCTTGTTTGCCCTCGTATAAGCGAATTTCTAAATCGATTGAATCGTTTTGTACGTTAACCTCGGTTGGTGTTACCTGGAAGAACAAGTACCCATCATCCATATATAACGAACTAATATCGTACCCACTTGGATTGCTGTATATTTTTTTATCTAAATCTGATTGGTTAAAAACATCTCCTTTTTTTATCCCAAGTATGGTGTCTAACTGTCCGCTACGATACTTGCTATTACCAGCCCACGTTATGTTGTGAAAATAATATTTATGCCCCTCATCAATAGTAATGTCAATTTTTACACGATTAGGTTTCACAAAATAAACCGTGTCCTTTGCAATGCGAGCATCTCTATAGCCAAGTGAAAGATACTTGTCTATTATTTTTGGTTCGTCTTTTTCTAAGTTATCTTCTAAATATTTTCCTGAATTAAAAAAAGTGTACCATCGGTATCTTTTACTGTCTTTAAGCCTGCCACGTAAACCGAAACCATTTTTAAGAGAGTACCCTCCTGATTTTATAATTGTGTTGCCGTGAAAAACAACGTCTTGTACACGCACTTTATCTCCCCTGTCAACCACAATAAATAAAACAACTTTGTTTTTCCCCGTTTTATCTTCTTGTTTTTTTATCTCAACCTTTGCGCCAAAATATCCTTTGTCTTTATAGTAGTCTTTAACAATATTTTTGGTGTTTCCTATAAGCTGATCGGTTACAATTTTACCAGTTATTAAATGTACTTTTTTGCGAATCTCATCAGCCTCCGATTTTTTAGAAACCCCTTTAAATGCGTAACTTCCTAAACGGGGTTTTTCTGCAATAACAATTTTTAAAAAAATATCGTTGCCAATAATTTTATCTACATTAATTTGAATGTCGTCAAAAAAACCTTGTTTCCAAAGGGCTTTAATTGCATCTGAAAATTTTTCGCCGGGAACTTTTACACGTTGTCCGGGAATTAAACCAGACACCAATCGTAATACATTTCTATCTAAAGTAGTAATGCCTTCTATTTCGGTAGCAGCAATGTTATATTCTTTAGGGTTAGCATAATCAATTTGCTCTTCGCCCAAAACAACTCCTTGCGAAAAAGCAATTTTAGCAATACATAAAAAAAGAAATATGAGTACGTGTTTTTTCAAGCAGCCCTTATGCGTTATTTTTTATTTGTTCGCCTGTTTTTCCAAAGCGACGTTCGCGTTGCTGATAATTTACTATAGCTTGATAAAAATCTTCTTTTCTAAAATCGGGCCAAAGCACATCGGTAAAATAAAATTCGGCATACGCCAACTGCCAAACTAAAAAGTTGCTGATGCGATGCTCTCCGCTGGTACGAATCATCAATTCAGGGTTTGGAATTCCTTTAGTAGATAATTTAGATTCAAACAACCCTTCATTTATTTCCTGCGGGTTTAATTTTCCTGCTTTAGCTTCTTCTGCAATTTGCTTTATAGCGTTTACTATTTCCCATTTAGCCGAATAACTAAGCGCTAAAACCAAAGATAAACCTGTGTTTTTAGATGTTTCGGCCATTGCTTCCTTTAGTTGTTTCACACATTTATCAGGCAAGCTATTTGTGTCGCCAATGGTGAGTAAACGTATATTATTCTTATTTAGTGTGGGGGTTTCTGCGTGAATTGTTTTTACTAAAAGCTCCATCAAAGCAGACACCTCATCCCCTGGTCTATTCCAGTTTTCTGTACTAAAGGCATATAGTGTAAGATACTTAATACCAAGCTCGGCAGCAGCTTCAACGGTTTCTTTAACCGATTTAACCCCATTTTGATGGCCAAAAATACGGGCAGCGCCTTGTAATTTTGCCCACCTTCCGTTCCCATCCATTATAATGGCAATGTGGGAAGGAAGTTTGTTTAGGTTTATTTCTTTTTTAAATTTTTCCACTCGTAAAAAAACGAATGCGAAGATAATAAAATAAGCGTAAGTAGTTGAGCCTAAACCCCCTTGTTAATTTGGTTAAGTTTGGTTAAAAAAGTGTACTTAAGTAGTTCGGCACGTTGTTTTGCCAAAGTGGCTTTTTCGCCCTCAAAAAAATCATTTACGGTTTTAGTAAAGTGAAAAACCCATCTTTCAAATTCAAGTTCGTGTATGTTTAACCCAACGTGCTTATCGAACACATTTCCTTTATATCCCTCTTTATCCAATAAAATAAAGCTCCAAAAAGCAATCATTCGCGGAAAATGATGCTCAAAATCTATGTTTTTAAAGTGGGGGGAAAGTATATCATCTTTCAAAACACGACCATAAAACGTTCTTACTAAAAACTCTACACGCAGCTCTGTATCTATATCTGGTAACATCTAGTTGCGTCGGTCTAAACCCCACATTAATTTATTGCGCAGGGTACTGAAGAAATTTTGTCCATTTAGGTTTATTAAATTGAAATGGTAATTGGCCTTTTTTAAAATTACCTCTTCGTCTGTTTGAATAGTGGCTTGTTTAGAATCTAAGGAAATAAGATTTTGCTTGTCTCTTCCTTTAATTTTCAACGTAATTTCTGATTTATCATTGATAACAATAGGGCGAACATTTAAGTTATGAGGAGCTATGGGGGTTAAAATAAAACTCTCTGAACTTGGCTCTAAAATAGGTCCACCACAACTTAGCGAATACGCCGTAGAGCCTGTTGGGGTTGAAATAATTAAACCATCAGCCCAATATGAATTTAAAAACACCCCATCGGCATGCACATCAATGCTTACCATTGAAGATGAATCTTTTTTTACTAATGTACACTCGTTAAGCGCAAAATTAAACTCAAACAAATCGTTAGGTTTTTGCAGTTGCAAAAGGGCGCGTGCATCAATGGTAAATTGTTTTTGTATCAGTTTATCAATGGCACTTGTATAATCTTCTTTATATACACTTGCTAAAAAACCAAGTCTACCTGTATTTACACCAAGGACCGGTACACCCGTATCTCTAATAAAATGAAGGGTTTCGAGCATGGTGCCGTCTCCTCCTAAAGAAATCAAATAATCGGGTTTTTGTTCTTTTAATTCTTTATACGATGAAAATGTTGGGATCTCTAAATTAAAGCCAAATTCCTTTTTAAGAAATGAAAAATAAGGTTGAAAAATAATTAAACGAATGCCCTCTTTATTTAAACGCGTGTTTAGTGTTTTTACATAATCCGGCACATTATCTTTTACCGGACGAGCGTAAAAAGCAACAGTCATCATATATCGAGATATTTAATAAACTCGTTAAACCTTGTTTTCAAATCATCTTCGTAACCCGCTTGATGATAAGATGCTTTTACTTCGTAATTATAGCGATAAAATGTTTGTAAAATGCGAGTTAAATCGTCTCTATTAATTTTTAATGTTACCTGTATTTTGGTACTATCAGGCAACGAGGTTACGTACGAGCTTAAAATTTTTGCGTCATTGCTCTCAACTATACCCGCAATTTGTGTAAGCGAATAATCGTTTTTATTTAATTCTAACTCAATAATTCCACCTTGCTCCATCACGGCAGATAAACCAGCCAATCTATCCAGTACGCTTTTTTGAGTAATGTTGCCTAAATAGTTTTCTTTTTCATCTAATACCGGTATAAGTGTAAGGTGCAGACCAGACATTAAGCGCAGCGCATCGAAAGCATGTTGTGTTTGGTGTATTTGTGGTTTTATATAATTAAAGTGATTGGCTGTGATTTTGCTTTTAGCGTTTGCCACATCCAACAATTCAGCCTCAGAAACCAAGCCTGCCAATTTTTTATTATGCAGCACAGGCAGGTGTGTTACCTTAAACTCCTCCATCCAATGAAGCGCTTGTTCAACGGTATCAGAGTCTTTAATGGCGGGTATATCTTTCGTTATTAAATCGGCTATCAACATTGTAAGTACAAAAGTGCCAATTTTTTTTGGAATCTCTTATATATAATAAAGTACATCTATTTTATTTAAAATTATCTTTGCCGCATGTTATTTGCCCAAGTTGCTGCACCTATAGCTTTAAAAAAGCGTTTAATAGAAATGGTTTCTGCTAAACGAGTGGCGCACGCCTTGCTTTTTTTAGGCAACGAGGGTGGTCCGCAACTGCCTTTGGCTATAGCATTTGCACAATATTTGCTTTGTCAACACCCAACAAGTACCGATAGTTGTGATACCTGTGCAAGCTGTGTGAAAATCAACAAATTGGCCCATCCGGATTTAAATCTGGTTTTTCCCATAGCCCTTAGTAAAGATGTTCGTTTTAGCGACCATTTGATTGCAGAGTTTAGGGAAGCTTTTTTGGGTTTTCCTTATTTAAGCTTAAACGATTGGTTTAACGCACTTGATGCTGAAAACAAACAGCCCATTATTGCAAAAGACGAGAGTAATGAAATTATACGCAAACTAAGTTATACCAGCTATGAAGGGCGCGGAAAAGTGATGCTTATTTGGATGCCCGAAAAAATGAACACCGATGCTGCTAATAAAATTTTAAAGATTTTAGAAGAACCGCCTGATGATACTTTTTTCTTTTTAGTGTCAGACGCTTCAGATGGACTGCTGCCAACCATCATTTCGCGTACACAGCTAATAAAAGTGAACCTACCGTCTACCAACGAAATAACAACAGTAATTACCGCCGCCTTTAATGTGTCGCAAGGGCACGCACAACACGTAGCTGAATTAGCCCAACAAAACCCACGTGAGGCTTTTTTGTTAGCTGATGAAAATATAGCCTCAACACAAAACTTTGTTTTATTTCAAACATTTATGCGTTGTTGTTTGCGTTTTGATGCCTTTAAAATATCAACCTGGGTAGATGATTTTGCGCGCATTGGCAGAGAAAAACAAAAGCAGTTTTTAATTTATGCGTTACATACTTTTAGAAACTGTATATTAATGAAACACTTGCCCACAGCGGTATCTGGTACGGATGAAGAAAAGGAGTTTTTACAAAAATTTCACCCCTATATAAACAACATAAACCATGAAGGTTTAACTGAATTGTTTGATAAAGCGTTTTATCATATTGAACGAAATGTAAGTGCCAAAATTTTATTTATGGATGTTGCTTTAAAAACAAATGAGTTACTAAATAAAAAATAAGTATTTTTACGCAACAAAAAACATAATTATGGGAAAAGGAGATCAACGTTCTAAGCGCGGAAAAATTCACGTAGGCACACATGGTGTTACTCGTTTACGCAAAAAAAAATCAGCTAAAAAAGCTGCAACCAAAACAGCAACAGCTAAAAAAGCCGCGCCTAAAAAGGCCGCTAAAAAAGCTGCGAAGTAGTTTTATTAAACACGTACGTTAAAAATGCCGCACCAATTTGCTGTGGCATTTTTTGTATGTTTTGTTTTATTCTAGCTAATAATGTTATTTAAAAAAACATATCTATTGTTTTATCTGTGCTGGTTTACCATTGGTTTATCGGCACAAACAACGCTTTTGGTTGATGCGGGTGCGTATAGAAAAATTTGCCCAGGAACATCAACAAAAATTGGCGGAAACCCAACAGCAAGTGGTGGTTCTGGTAACTACACATACAAATGGCAACCAACTACGTCTGTGTCTGATTCTACAATATCAAACCCTATTGCTACCCCAAATACAACAACAATTTATACGGTTTTTGTAACTGATCCCAGCTCTGGTACTAGAAAGCCGGACACAAGCACGGTAACTATATATATGTACCCTTATTATGTTAATACCGGACGAGACACAACCGTAAAACAAGGGCAAACAATTACACTGCACGGTCAGGTGTCGCCCGGAGACTCTGTTATTTGGTGGGCACCACAAAGCGGTTCTATGTATAACCAAAGTAGTCTTAACCCGGAATATTATTCGCAAGCACCTGGGAACGACACAGTGTTATTAACGGCTGGTTTTTATCATGGATGTTCGTTGTATGACAAACTAATTATTAAAGTTTTACCTAGTACCGAGTTACATTTTTATAACAGTTTTTCGCCTAATGGAGATGGGGCCAACGATGTGTTTTTTATTGGTAATTTAAATCTTTATCCAAACAACACCCTTGATGTTTATAACCGATATGGTCAAAAAGTTTTAACAAAAACTCCTTATGGCAACGACTGGGACGGAACTTATTTGGGCGCCGAACTGCCTTGCGGGACTTATTTTTACATTTTAGACGCGCACGACGATAAAGCCGGTAAATATCATGGCGAAGTAACTATTATTAGATGATTTTTTTTGTGATTCGGCACAACCGCAGTACCTTTATATTATGGAAGAGATTATAAACAAAGTTGCGCAAAGTGGCATTGTAACCATTGATTTGGAAGAATTTTATGATGAAGTACCTCGTGTTTTGTTTGATATAAAACCCTTGCTTTTTCAGGAGCTTATTTTAAAAGAAAAAGATTTTAGAGAATATATTAAAACACACGATTGGAGTCAGTATAAAAACACCTATGTTGCTTTAACCTGTACGACAGATGCTATTGTACCAACTTGGGCATATATGTTGTTAACCTTGAGCTTGCAACCCTTTACTAAAAAAATTGTTTATGGAAACATAGAAGTGCTTGATACTATTTTGTTTCAGGAAAAAATAGATGCGTTTAATATAGATAATTATAAAGATGCTCGCATTGTAATAAAAGGTTGTGGAAATAAACCCGTGCCTATTGCAGCTTATGTTGCCTTAACCGAAAAATTAAAACCTATTGCCAAAAGCATTATGTACGGAGAGCCATGCAGCACTGTGCCATTGTATAAAAAGCCGACACAAAAAGAATGATGCGAATTGACATTATAACGGTTCATCCCGATTTACTAGAAAGCCCCTTTAAACACAGCATACTAAAACGAGCTGCGCAAAAAGGCTTGGTAGAAGTAAACCTAATTAACCTGCGCGATTATAGCACCTTTAAGCAAAAGCAAGTAGATGATTATGCTTTTGGTGGCGGCGCCGGCATGGTTATGATGATTGAGCCCATAGCAGCCTGCATTAATCATTTAAAAAGCGAAAGAACTTACGATGAAGTAATTTATACTTCGCCAGATGGAGAACTTTTGCAACAAAAAACCTGCAATTATTTTTCTACACTAAAAAATATTATTGTTTTGTGCGGACATTATAAAGGCATTGATGAGCGTGTTAGAGAACACCTTATTACTAAAGAAATTTCTATTGGTGATTATGTACTTAGTGGCGGAGAGCTCGCTGCGGCAGTTTTATGCGATAGCATTATTCGTTTGTTACCGGGGGTTTTAAACGATGAAACATCCGCGCTTACTGATTCTTTTCAGGATGATTTATTAGCGCCACCGGTTTACACCCGGCCGCAAGAGTTTAATGGCTGGAAAGTTCCTGAAATATTGATGAGCGGGCATACTGCTAACGTAGAAAAATGGCGGCACGAGCAAAGCTTGGAGCGCACCAAACAACGTCGCCCGGACTTATTTAAAAAACACCATTAATTTTTTAATGTATTAGGTTTCTAAGGCTGAAATAGGCTATATATCCTACGGCGGTCCCTATCCCTCCTCCAATCATAGCAAAGCGCCTTCTTTTAGTACGAGCTTCACGCTCATAACCTAATAGATAAGCGTCGTACTCAAGATTATTGATATTAGAAACCGTATTGTGTCTTATTCGCACCTTTGGGATACCAACCGTGGTTAAAAAAGCAAGCGGTAAAACCGGGCCAAAAAAGGCTCCGAGTGTCCCTACAGCCAAACCAGAAGCTCCTCCCGCCATTCCTGAAATTATCCCTCCAGTAAAAGAACCCCAAGGCTTAAAGCCTTTTCGGGCATCGCGTTCACCTTGTGTAAACAACCACATTTCATCTCGGCTATACCAATTTGTAATAGTATCTTGCTTATAGTAATAAAAAACAGCTCCGTTGTTGTATTTAATAGCAAACAGCTGGTCGTTTTCTATGTGAGCACGCTTGGTGCTATCTTCGGGGTCAACAAAGGTGGCTGCTAAAAAACTGGTATCAAGCACAGGCGAAACAACAATTCTGCCATTCATTAAATATAACGTGTCAGCTCTTTTTTTCTGCGCAAGCAATAAATTCGACACTAAAAAACAGAAAATAATAAGTGAAATTCGTCGCATAAAAACCCGTTTTCATCAAAGATACAAGATAATATAATTAGGTGAAAAATTTCTATTATTTGAGGGGGCTTTTAGCTAATTTTGCATCTCTAAATTTCCCTACATGAAAGATATGTTTGTAAACCGTCACAACGGTCCTCGCGAAGCAGAAGTAAACCAAATGCTTGAAAAAATTGGTGTTGGTAGTGTTGATGAATTAATTAACCAAACTGTACCCGAGCAAATTCGTTTAAAAAAACCTTTAAAAGTTAGTGCTGCACTTACTGAGTTTCAATACACAAAGCATCTGCGCGCCCTATCAAAAAAGAATAAAGTATTTCGTAGTTATATAGGTCTAGGTTATTACAACACTATTGTACCTGCGGTTGTACAGCGCAATGTTTTAGAAAACCCAGGCTGGTATACGGCTTACACGCCTTATCAAGCAGAAATTGCGCAGGGTCGTTTAGAAGCTCTTTTAAACTTTCAAACAACTATTATAGACTTAACCGGTATGCCTATTGCCAATGCTTCTTTGTTAGATGAAGCTACTGCGGCTGCCGAGGCTATGTTTATGTTTCATAACAACCGTAGCAAAAATAAATTACACGCAGAAAAGTTTTTTGTATCGAACACTTGTTTTCCTCAAACTATAGATGTGGTTAAAACCCGTGCGGTGCCGGTTGGAATTGAAGTTGTAGTTGGTGATGCAAACACCGTAAGTTTTGATGATTCTTTTTTTGGCGCATTAATTCAGTATCCTGACATTAATGGGGAAGTAACTAATTACAAAAACTTTGTTGCAACAGCACACAGTAAAGAAGTACAAGTTTGTGTGGCAAGCGATTTAATGGCCCTTGCTTTACTAACTCCTCCGGGTGAGTGGGGTGCTGATTGCGTAGTGGGCAACTCGCAACGCTTTGGTGTACCATTAGGATATGGCGGACCACACGCAGCATTTTTTACTTGTAAAGAAGATTATAAGCGTTTAATTCCAGGAAGAATTATTGGTGTGAGTTTAGATGCAGAAGGAAACCACGCTTTACGCATGGCTCTACAAACACGCGAGCAACACATTAAACGCGAAAAAGCAACATCAAACATTTGCACAGCACAAGCCTTGTTGGCTATTATGGCTAGCATGTATGCCGTGTATCATGGTCCGGATGGAATTAAATCTATTGCAGAACAAATACATTCAAACACGGTTGCTATTGCAGAAGAATTAAAAAAACTAGGATACAGTGTAAAAACAAAATTGTTTTTCGACACGTTTGTTGTTGAAGCAGATGCAAACAAGATTAAAAAATTAGCTGAAGCAAACGAAATTAATTTTCATTATATAGACGATAAACACGTTGGTATATCTATTGATCAAACAGCTGAAGCAACTGATATTATTGATGTAATAAAAGTTTTTGCAGCAGCAGCAGCGAAACAAATTACAGCTTTTGATCTTCATCCTAAAAACACAATCGCAAGTTCGTTTTCTAACCGCACATCAAAATATTTAACGCACCCAACGTTTAATTCGTATCACAGCGAAACAGAAATGATGCGTTATATAAAACGCTTAGAGAATAAAGATTTATCATTAGTACACTCTATGATTTCTTTA
>DATHOW010000239.1:0-19342 GCA_035484495.1 Bacteroidia bacterium
AGTTAGTCAAGAACAGCAACAAGACGTAGCAACAACCGAAACAACCAGCAATAATAATAGTAATAGCGTATTAAGTGATCGCGAAAAAGATAATGATAAGTCAAAAGAAGAATCTATAGTCGCTACAGGCAACACAGTCCCCACTCAGCAACCGGTACAAGCAGCTTTTTCTAGTTCTAGTACCCAAGGGGCTAAGGCAACTGAAAGCTCTTCATATCAACCCAAAAACGACGAAAGTGTTGCGGTACAAAAAAATAAAACCGCCGGGTTATATCAGGCAAATAGCCCGGATAAAAAATCAACGGCTAAAAGTTATAGAGAGCCTGCTTTTATTGATGGGGATGCCGCATTTGCAGCTTATGCAAAACAAAACCTTAAAATATCTTCTCCAACTAATTCAGGAATAATTACAGTTGAATTTTTAATTACTAAAACAGGAAAAGCAGAGAAGATTAAAATTATAAAACCACTGGATGGTTGCGACGCCTGCTCTCAAGATGTTATTGATTTAATCAAATCTGTCAAAAAGTGGGCTCCTGCCGCTATAGATGGCGATAATAGTGATGCATTTAAAAAAATAAGCATACAATACAATTAACAAAGCCTTGTAGATAAACGCTTTCTATTTACTTCAAACAAACGTTTGCATACTATATTTTTGAGTATGTGCTTTTTTCGGTTAAATTCCTTTTGCCTTATTCTGTTGGTTTTTATGGCTTCTTGTAAGTCTAAAAAAACTGTTGCCACAAATTACCCTAAAAAGCAAAAAACAGAAGTCGCCGAGAAAGCAGCTAATGAGGTCGCCACAAAAGAAGAAGCCTCTGCAAAAGTTTCTACAGAAGAAATAAAAACAGAAACAAAAAACATATCGGATAAAACCTTGGTAAATTTTATCAGTGACTGGTATGGTACCACTTACAAATATGGTGGGGCAGACAAACACGGAATAGATTGCTCTCATTTTGCAACTAAACTGTATGCAGATGTTTATAAAAAAACTATTACTGGCCCAGCCAGTTCTATTGAGCAAGAAACGGCAGGAGTAAAAGCAACCGATGTACAAGAAGGCGATTTAGTTTTTTTTAAAATAAATGGCGATAAAGTTTCACACATTGGGGTGTATGTGGGCAACAATAAGTTTGTGCATGCATCTACTAAACGAGGTGTGATTATTAGCGATTTAAACGAACCTTACTATAAAAAATATTTTTATAAAGCCGGAAAACTAAAATGATACAGCAACTGATAAATCCAACCCTAAACATCTCTCAGCGATTACGAATTGTTAAAACAATTTTAGTCTTATCACTTATAACAAGTGTTTGCTTTACATTAAATTGGTGGCTTCCGGCAGGCCATTATCCCAAAATGGCATTATATGATTTCTCTTTTAATCAAATAGCAGATTATATTTTACTTGGTGTTTTATCAATCTCTTTAATTGGTGTGCTTTTATACCGTTCGCCAAGGTTTTTTATTTTTCTTTCTACACTTTGTTTGTTATTTGCTGTGTTTACGGATACCGCAAAAGGACAATATTGGTTGTTTTTTTATATTGGCGTTTTACTTCTTTTGTGCGGCCATAATTGGCGCATTGATAACCCACGCAGATATAGTTCCGTTTTTACGGCTATCAAAATTTTAGTTTGCCTTATCTATGTTTTATCAGCTATACAGTTTTTGCAAACAAGTGTTAATGGAAACGTTTGGTTACAATTCATTACACCGCTAGAAAAAATTTGTACGCCCGAACAACATAAATACATTTTAGGGATACGATATGCGGTTCCGTTTATAGAGTTTTTTGTCGTTGTTGGTCTTTTTATTAATCGTATAAAAATGGCAGCAATTGTTATAGGGGTTTGTTTACACCTATTCTCTTTTTGCTTGCTGTTATCTGAAACGCCTTATGCAAACGCTGCGGTTTTAATCTGGAATATTTGCATGGTTTTTTTGCTTTACTTTTTATTTGCCGGTAAAACCGCCGAACAAAAAATATATAGTATTTCTTTTAATTTATATAGTACACTTATATTATTATTGATTGTTTTTGGAGGATTAGTGAAACAAGATTTATTTCCCGAAAACAAAATAGACTTAATGCAAAGCAACACCGGCGAGCAGTTTATTTATCTTAAACAAGGTGAAAAAAACAAATTGCCGTTGTACATACAATATTTTACTGTCGACAATATAGACAATATTTATACCCAACTTTCCGTTACTAAGTGGTGCGCCAGCGAAACCAAAACGCAGCCTGTTTTAAATAACAAACAATTGCTAAACGTATGCGATGCCTTAAAGGTTTATTGTGGTGCAAATGCTGATATTGTATTATCTGTTGATGAAAAGAAAAACAAAGAAATAGTGGCCAACAATTACCGTGAATGAAAAAACCAATCCATTATATTGTTTGCGGTTTACTTTTGGTAAGCATTGTTTTGTCTTCTATTGCTTGCAGAGCACGTAAACCGAAAGATTGCAGGGGTAGAAGGAAAACAGCAAAAACCGAAATGGGTGGCTGGTTATAAACTTAAATTATAAAAATGACAAACAACGATATACTTAAAAAACTTCGCGTGGCGCTAAAGCTAAGAGATGATGATGTAATTAAAATTTTGAAGCTAGCTGATTTTAATATGACAAAAAGCGAGTTAAACGCTTTATATCAAAAAGAAGATCACCCTAATTATAAAGAGTGTGGAGACCAAGTGTTGCGCAACTTCTTAAATGGTTTAATCATCCACATGCGCGGACCAAGTAATAAAGAAAGAGAACCAGAAGAGTAATTATGAAAAGAGCCCTTAAAGGGCTCTTCTTCTTTGTTTTATAAAATCTTATTTTAGTTTATCTGCTTGTGTGTGCGCATCGGCCATAATTTTATCTGCTTTTGCAGCAGCTTCATCATTTAGTTTTTGAGCTTTTTCGTCGGCTTCTTTTTTCATTTTTTCCGCCACTTTTTTAGCTGCTACTTTTCCAAGTGGATTAGAAACGCTAGCTACTAATGAATCTGCGGCGCGGTATCCGGCATCTTTTGCCTGTTGAGATAATTTAGCTGCTTGCGCTTTTAAGGCATCGGCTTGCTGCTGAGCATCAGCTAAAAGTTTTTCAGCTTGTTGGGAGGCGGTTTGTTTTACTTCTGTTACAACAGCTTGTTTTACCTGGTCGGTAGCACTGCCTCCGTTTTTATCACCCTTTAAACCCGTTTTAATTTCAGGCTTAGTGACGGTTCCACCTATAAAGGCTGTAATGTTTATTTTTTCCGGTAACGCAATATTGGTTCCTAAGGCACTACCGGCTTTATTTAACAAGCCCTGTGCTAATTGCTGACCCTGTGCGCCCATTAGCTTTGTTGGCACTTCCATTGTCCATTTATAATCTATGGTTTGGTCAAAACCGGTAGAACCACTTATTTCAGCCGGAATACCAGCTACATTTATTTTAAAAGGTTTAGTTGTAACGCGACCATCTTTAAACTCATAAGAAAGACTTACATCGTTTATGGTTATGTTTTTCAGTTTATTTAAATGTAGGGCATCATCTAGTTTTACAAACGGAGGAAAATCCTGTATGGCAATAGACTTTGTTTGAAACACCCCATTGCCCGTAAGCGTATTTAAATCAGGGCTCATGTCTTGTTTCAGAATACCCGTAAAGTTATTTAGTGTGGCCGTAAACTTACCGCGTGCCGAACTGGCTATTGGCGCTAATTTTTGAACCGTATTAAATGTTGCTGCTGTTTTTTGTATGTCTAAATCATTTGCATTTAAATTAAAGCTAATGGCTGGTTTACGTATGTTTTTTGTGTCGTAATATCCGTTCATTAACATAGTTCCATCTAACATATTCATTTTTACATTTTCCATTGATGCGCGTGCGTTTCTTACAATAATATTTCCAGCAACATTGGTAATTTCCATTTTACTGTACAACAGTTTTTTAATGTTTGATTTTAAAACAAAATCTATATTAGCGGGAACAGCCGAAACGCTTGATGTGGCGGATTTTGTTGTATCCGCCTTAGCAGTTGTTGTTGTGGCCGAAGAAGACATTAACTGATCTAAGTCCATCAAGTTTGAGTTAAGACTAAAATTTCCTTTAATCAAACTATCCTGAAAAACATACTGCATAAAGTTTTCAATTTTACCTTGCATTTTTATGTCCGAATTACCCAGCTTACTATCAAACGAAGTAAGCTCTACTACCTGTGGTGTAAAGTTTAATTTCATTTCGTTAATCAGTACACTATAAGGAAGGCTAGATGTTTTATAGTTCATTTTATCAACCTCAAAAGTTCCCTCTGCTTTAAACTCTTCGTATTTCTTTTTAGTTATAGATGACATTTTACCCTGCATTTTTACATCGGCTTTTATCACTCCGCTCATATCATCTCCTTTTTCTAATGGCACAATATCTTTTACCGAAGTAAGGTCAATAACCCCTTTTATCTCTCCGTGTAAGTTAGGGTCTGATACCGGGGTTTTAACGTGCATAACCATATCAATAGGGTTGCCGGCCATCTCAATATGGAATTTATTTACATCAATAACCGTTGCATCAGGTTTACCATTAGGATTTTGAATATCAGTTACAACATTAATGTTGTTAACTGATTTTGGCAACGAAGGATATTTAAACATGGCGTCTGTGATTTCTAAATGCAAACCAAAGCCCGGAAGCGATGATGCATTATAGATTCCTTTTGCAAAACCATTAAGCGCCAGTTTACCGACTGTTTGCACGGTAGCAAAATCTTTAGAATACACGGCAGGAATTAAAGAAAGGATATTTTTAAATTCGGTTTGCTTTGCAAAGAATTTTAAATCCATATTAATGTTGGTATCGGGTATAGCCACAAAGCCTTCAACGCCAAGTCCAAGTTCGTTTATGTTTATTTCATTTTCTTTAAATGTAAATTTCATATTAGGCATATCTGCATCTAAATCCGTTTTAAGTTTTACATGCATGTTTTTTGCATAGCTAACCCCGCCCATAGAAAAGGTCAATTTTTGTATTTCAGAAAAAATATTCATCAAAAAATTATCTTGGGTAAAGTCGCCAGATAGTTTGAAATCAAAATCTTGTATGGTTGCGCTCATATTACCCTTCATATCATTATATGATATTTGAGCTTTTTTAATTTCAAAACTTTTAAGACTTAACTTAAATTTTGTTTTTGCCGTGTCGGCTACTTGTTTAGTAGTGTCGGTACTTGGTTTAGTTATATCCCAGTTACTTTTTCCGTCGTGTAAAACAATGGCATTTATTCTTGGTTCATCTAATAAAATTTCTTTTACTTTAATTTTATCACCACTAATAACACTCATTATGTTTACATCGGTACGCAGGTTTTTAATATAAGCCAAGGTGTCTTTTTCAAAATCACCTACTCCAACTACACTAACATTGTTTATAGAAAAACGAAAATCAGGAAATGAAGAAATAATAGATAAATCAAAATCGCCAAAATCTACTTTCGCATTTAAGCTCTTGTTCGCTTCATCTTTAGCTAACTTTATAAGTTTATCTTTAAATAAAAAAGGTAATGCTATTATTAAAACAATTAGTAATAATAATGTAACGCCTGTGATTTTCAGAATTTTTTTCATGCTATTGTTGTTTAATTACAAATTTAACTTAAAATTTTGTTTACACCTTATAATAAGGTCTTGGTTGTTGTTACATAATCTTAAATTATAAAAGCACGAAAACGTACTGAAGAAAAAAAGAAACAAGAATGTTACAGCATTCTATTAAAACATCTAGAACTATATGCGTATAGCCAGCCCCCCTTGCAATATCGATCTGGCTATTCCACCTTCTATATAAATTCCAACTCTTTTAGTAATGTAAAATCGCCCCCCTATAGTTAGTTCAAACGCAATAGAATTGCCGCTGGTTTTAGGTAGGCTTTTTGTAATAATAATATTGGTTATAGATTGTATTTCATATCCTACCCCCGCTCCAAGATAAAAATCAAGGCGTTTTTTAAAGAAATGAAAATGTTTGTTTAACCTAATATCTCCAATTAATGTGTGTGCTTTATAGGTTGTTGTATAGGTTGTGCTTGAGGGCACTACTTTCTGCGCCTCATAATCGTCATAACTCATATCTACTCCAATACCAATATGATGAAACAACCTGTACTCAATTTTAGCATAAAGGGGTTTTACCTGCGGCACAACTCGCTGATCGCTTTTAAACTTATAGCCGTTATTAATAAAGTTGTCTATATATATTAACGCGGGGTCGCCAATGCCTACCGAAATAATAAGTTTTCTCTTTAGCGCGGTACTATCCTCTTTGTTTCCGGCAAATATTTTATTTGAAAATAGAGCTACTGTGATAAAAACAATGACATAAAGCGAATTTATTACTTTAGTATTACTCATGTTTTTAGCAACTATTTATCCGTTTAAATCTATAACTAAGCTATAAACTTAATTTTCGCTAACAAAAGTGTTACTGCACCTTAGCAAAACCACCTTTGGCATACTCGCCACTGGTTAGTTTGTCCTTAATAGCACTAAAAGCTTCTATTGTATATTTCACATCCTCTAATGTATGTATAGCGGTTGGTATAAGGCGTAAAATAATTTGTCCTTTTGGTATAACAGGGTAAACTACTATTGAACAGAAGATGTTATATTTTTCACGTAATTCAAATGTCATATTAGTAGCCTCATCAACTGTACCATTTAAGTAAACCGGTGTTACAGGTGTGTTAGTTTTACCAATATTAAAGCCTGCATCTTTTAAACCTTTTTGTAAGGCATTTGTTATTTCCCATAATTTAATACGGTATTCAGGATGATTACGTATAAGTTCTAAACGTTTTAAAAGTCCTTCAACTAAAGCAATTGGTAAAGCTTTTGCAAATATTTGCGAACGCATATTATAGCGTAAATAAGTAACCACAGCTTCATCAGCAGAAATAAAACCTCCTATTAAAGCAAAGCTTTTAGCAAAAGTTCCAAAGTAAATATCTATCCCATCTTGGCATCCCTGCTCTTCTCCTGTTCCCGCTCCGGTTTTACCCATTGTGCCAACGCCATGTGCGTCATCTACAAATAGGCGGAACATATATTTCTTTTTTAACTCAATAATTTCTTTCAATTTACCTTGGTCACCGCTCATACCAAACACACCTTCGGTAATTACTAAAATAGACCCACCTGTTTCTTCAACCATTTTAGTGGCGCGTTGTAGTTGTTTTTCGCAACTTTCAATATCATTATGCGGAAACACAAAACGTTTACCCATGTGCAGGCGTACACCATCTAATATACAAGCGTGTGATTCAGCATCATATACTATAACGTCATGTCTATCAACTAAACAATCAATAGCACTTGCCATAGCTTGGTACCCAAAGTTAACCAATATAGCATCTTGCTTTTGAGATAAAGCGGCTAATTCTTTTTCCAATTGCTCGTGTAAGTTGCTGTTTCCACTCATCATACGTGCACCCATTGGCATGGCATAACCATATTTAGCGGCTGCATCAGCGTCAGCTTTACGCACTTCCGGGTGGTTAGCTAAACCTAAATAGTTGTTTAAACTCCAATTTAAACGCTCTTTTCCACGAAAAATCATACGGGGTGCTATATCTCCTTCTAACTTTGGAAATGTAAAATAACCGTGGCTCTCTTTTGAGTACTGGCCAATAGAACCCATATTCTTTTTAATCTTATCAAACAAGTCTTGCATAACAAATATTTATGAGGCAAAGTTAATAAACCCTGTTAAAAACCCACTAACTTTGTGTTGACTATTTTTTAAGAGATTTATATTTATAAACATCAAGTGTCTAAAACCACTAAATACTTGTTAGAAACTAAAGATTAATAAAAGGTTAAATGTTCGTTAAGTTTTATAGGAATAGTTTTTCTGTTCATAACCCAAACTCAATTAAAAAACCATCAGATAATATTAGAGACTTAAACACATAAATTAACCCTACTTAAAATTGATTTTTATTAACTAATTAGTTTACTAACAATGTTTAATTTTGTAGTATAATAATTGCTTATCAAATAGATAGCTATAAAACTGATGCTGATAACACGTTAACATGTTTTTAATACTGATATTTGAAAGCCTTTTAAAAACAAGTTACTAACCAAACTAACACCTAATATAATAATATAATTTCTTTTAAAATAATATAGAGATGAGTAATGTAAGTAAAGGATATGTGGATGAACAGGTTGATGTGCAAATGGATATCTTTGCGGAGATTCAAATCCTCAAAAAACAAAAAAATGCTGTTATCCTTGCCCACTACTACCAAAACCCCGATATTCAGGATGTTGCAGACTACATTGGCGATAGCTTGGGGCTTGCACAGCAGGCGCAGCAAACAAATGCCGATATTATTTTGTTTGCCGGCGTGCATTTTATGGCCGAAACGGCTAAAATATTAAATCCAACCAAAAAAGTTTTAATTCCGGATATGAATGCCGGTTGTTCACTGGCAGATTCTTGTCCTCCTGAAAAGTTTGCAGATTTTAAGAAACAGCACCAAAATCATATTGTAATCTCTTATATCAACTGTACAGCGGAAATAAAGGCACTTTCTGATATTATATGTACATCAAGTAACGCAGTTAAAATTGTAGAGAGTTTACCTAAAGATCAACCTATAATTTTTGCACCCGATAAAAACTTAGGAGCTTATATAAATAAAATAACAAAGCGTAATATGTTATTATGGGATGGTGCTTGTATGGTACATGAAATATTTTCATTAGAAAAAATTACTAAACTAAAAATACAACACCCGCAAGCGCAACTAGTAGCACACCCTGAGTGTGAAGCAATTATATTAGATAAGTCTGATTTTATTGGTAGTACAACCGCTATATTAAATTACACTAAAACAAACCCTTGTAAAGAATTTATTGTTGCGACAGAGACAGGTATTTTACATCAAATGATAAAAGATTCGCCTGAAAAAACATTTATTCCGGCACCTCCAAATAATAGTTGTGCTTGTAACGATTGCCCGCATATGAAGTTAAATACATTAGAAAAAATATACCTAACACTAAAATACGAGCAACCTGAATTATTATTATCAGCGCATTTAATTGAAGCGGCTAAAAAACCAATTTTACGAATGTTGTCTTTATCTTAAAATTAAATTTAAATTTGGAGTGTAGATGAAGAAAGCCTTAATAGTATTTTTAGTATTTAATTTTTTAATAGGATACGCTCAAAAAAGCGATACTACAACTGCAAAAAACGGGTACAATATTTTTTATTTTGATAATGGTAAAAAATCATCAGAAGGAACTATGAAAAATAGTAAAGCTGATGGATATTGGAAAAACTATTATAAAACCGGAATATTAAAAAACGAAGGAAATCGTAAAGAATTTTTATTGGATAGTATTTGGAAATTCTACAATGAAAAAGGGCAACTTACAAAAACATTTAATTATTCAAAAGATAAAAAAAACGGCTACATAACAACATATGATTCTGCGGGAATTATTGTTTATAAAGAAAATTATGTAAACGATATAAAACAAGATACATCGTATAACTATTATAAAACAGGTTTAGTAAAACAAAGTATTCCGTTTAAAAATGGTAAAGCTGATGGTATATCATATATTTATTCGCCAGATACATTAGTTACTAATATAATTCATTATAAAATGGGTTATATAGAAAAGCAAGAAAAAATAAATCAAACTGATGAAAATGGGAACAAACAGGGTATGTGGAAGAAATTTTACAGTAATGGCGCTATAAAAAAAGAAGAGCGTTTTAAAGATGGGGCTGTTGATGGTTATGTAAAAGAGTATGATAAAAAAGGCAACCTAGATGAAATAAAAAAATATGCTTTTGGTAAAGAAATAAAAGATGCACCCGAACTTGCTAAGCTGGATGTTTTTAAAGCATATTATGATGATGGAAATGTTAAATACGAGGGTGGTTATATAAATGGAGTGCCTATGGGAACTCACTTTAAATATCATTTATCAAGAAGATGTGATACTGTTTCAGTTTATGTTGATTCTCTTGAAACTAATATAAAGCAGTTTCGTTGTTTTAATATTTCTGTACCAGATTCTGCATTTAATTTTCAAGATGGATATTTAATAGAACGTGGTCCTGTTGATTCTCTACGCCGTCGTCAAAAAGAGTGGATAGAATATAATATTACAGGAGAGTTTCGCTCTAAAGGCACTTATGTTGATGATAAACGCATAGGTAGTTGGGAGTTCTTTTATCCAAATCAAAAAGTTGAACAAAAAGGCAAGTATGATAAAAAAGGTCGATTACAAGGGCCTTGGACTTGGTACTATAATAACGGAAACGTGTTGATGAAAGAAAATTATCAGAACGATAAATTAGAAGGAGAGTATGAAGAATATACTGAAGATGGAAAACTAATTACAAAAGGAGAGTATTTGGATGGTGATAAAGAAGGCCCTTGGTTTTATCAGATTTTAAATTATAAAGAATATGGCGTGTATCACAATGGCATGCCGGATAGTGTTTGGAAAGCCTATTATGTAAAAGAGAATAAACTAAGATTTGAAGGTGGTTTTTTAAATGGAGAACCTGATGGAAAACACACTTATTATTATGAAACCGGAAAACCACAAGCAAGCGGCAAATATGTGGGCGGACAAAAAGACGGTAATTGGTACTATTTTGATGAAAACAATTTTTTAGTACTAACTATTACTTATAGAAACGGAGAAGAAACAAAATGGGACGGCAGAGATGTTCCAGCGTTAGAAGATAACTTAAAGGTTTTTCAGGACGCTAAAACAAGTCAACCAAAAGAAGAAGTTAAAAAAGACAAGTCAAAAAAAGAAAAATCGGTTGACTAATGAGTAAAACCGATAAACATAATTCAGATAAAGATAGCTATAAAAGTATAGTAGAAAACCTATCGCTGCCTATCGCTATAATTTCTTTTGAGGGTAAAATTTTATTTGCAAATAAAAAAGCGGTTGAATTATCGGGTTTATCAAAGAAGGAATTTAATTTAAAAAATGCTTACGATTTTGTTAAACCACAATTTATAAATAAGTTAAACGAACGTCGAAAAAAATTATCCCCCGGCAAAGAGTTGCCACCTGTTGAAATAGAAGTAAAAGATAGTAAAGGGAAAGCTGTTTTTATAGAAATCAAATCGTCCTACATTGTATATGAGGGCTCCCCGGCTATACAAATTATTATTACAGATACGGCTATAAACCGACAGTTAGTAGAGGAAAAAACAAGAACAAAACAGGTTAAAAAAATAAACCTACAACTTAAAAAAGAAATAGATCTACGCACACAGTCTGAACAAAAACTTAGGGCTATTTTTGAAAGCGGTACACAACTTATGTGGACTGTTAATAAAAATATTTCTCTTACATCTTTTAACGAAAATTATAGAGAAGCAATTTATAACACCTATGGCGTTTATCCACAAATAAATACGGACTTAAATAAGCCTAAAATAAAATTTGCACCAGATGAGTATCATGTTTTTTGGAATGAAAAATATGCTGAAGCTTTTGCCGGAAAAAC
This sequence comes from Bacteroidia bacterium, assembly GCA_035484495.1. GTDB lineage: Bacteria > Bacteroidota > Bacteroidia > B-17B0 > Aurantibacillaceae > PALSA-968. Next base: position 11,545 of record DATHOW010000239.1, read on the forward strand.
AGTAGAATTTGAAACCGAAACCATCACTATGGCAGGTGAAAAAAAACATCGATTTATTACTTTACACCCAATATACAACGATAAAAAACAAATAATTGAAGTTGCCGGACAGGCTCACGATGTAACACAACAAAAAAGGGATCAAAAAGAAATTACCCACAAACAGTCTCAATTAGAAGCAATAATTAACACCACCGATGACATTATTTTTTCGGTAGATAAAAACTATAAAATATCAGAGTATAATAATGTATTAAAACAGGTGGTAAAAACAAGACACGGTGTTGATATAAAACCCGGCACACTTGTGTTTGATATTTTACCGGCAGAATATCATGAAGACGTAAGGATTAAATATAAAAAAGCGCTATCCGGAGAAAGTATTTTAGCTATTGAAAAATTTATAATGGCTGATAAAGAGTTTGTTTATGAAGCCCACTATAGTCCCATTAAAATTGGGGGTAAAGTAATGGGTGTTGCGGTATTTTCTAAAGACGTAACCATAAGAGAATCTGCACAACAAGAAGTTCTAGATAAACAATCGCAACTTAAAACCATTATAAACACAACCGACGACATTATTTTTTCGATGGATAAAAATTATAATGTGGTTCAGTGTAACGAGGTTTTAAGAGAAATTGCCTTTTATCGTACCGGGAAAGAGATGAACCCGGGAATGAATTTCTTTGATTTCCTTCCACCTGAAATGCGTTTAGAATTAAAAAAAACGTACGATAGGGCTTTAAAGGGAGAAAATGTTGTAGCTGTAGAAACTTTTTTTCACCCAAAAACAAAAAAATACCGAATCTACGAAGCAAATTATAATCCAATTGTTATAAACAATAAAATAGTTGGCGTGTCTGTTTTTTCTAAGGACGTTACCGAACAAAAAGAGATCCAGCAAAAAATATTAAATACGCAAACGCAGCTTGCGGCAATTATTAATAATACAACCGATATTGTTGTTTCTATAGATAAAAATTATAACGTTGTTCAGTTTAATCAATTGTTATATAACATGGTTAAAGGCAGAGACGGAACAGAGCTTAAAGAGGGAATGTCTGTTTTTGTAACTTTGGACGATAGCCACCACGATGATATGAAAAATATTTATCAGCGTGTTTTTACAGAAGGGAAGAGTTTGGTAGCGGTTGAAATATTTAATGTAGCGGACAATAAAAAAAGATATTTTGAAAGTAACTACAATCCCATTAAGCAGGGGACAGAAACGGTTGGTATAGCTATATTTTCAAGAGATATAACAGAAAAAATAGCCTCGGAAACAGAATTACGAGAAGCCCTTAGAGAAAAAGAAATTTTGTTAAAAGAGGTGCATCACCGGGTAAAAAACAACTTACAGGTTATATCAAGTATACTTAACCTGCAAACATCGTATGTAAAGGATAAAGAAACAGCTAATATCCTTAGAGAGTGCCAAAACCGGATTAAAACAATGGCCTTTATACACGAGTCTTTATACCAAACAAAAGACTTTTCTCAGATAAATTTTAGCGAGTATATCACCAATTTAGTAAAGAACCTTTTTTACTCGTATGATGCTAATCAGCAAAAAATTAAGGCAAATTTTGATGTTGACACAATATTTCTTAATTTAGATACCTCAATTCCTTGTGGACTGATTGTAAATGAACTTGTATCTAACGCTTTTAAATATGCTTTCACCGATGAATCAAAGGGATTCATCAGTATAAAACTAAAAGAGATTGGTAATAATAAAATAAAAATGCTTGTAGCTGATAACGGAAAAGGGATGCCCGCTAATATAGATTTCAGAAATACGGAGTCCTTAGGTCTGCAGCTTGTAAACATTTTAACAGAACAAATAAACGGAACAATAACACTAGATAAAACACACGGAACATCATTCGAAATAATTTTTTAATTTATGTCAAACACCATTAACATACTTGTTGTTGAAGACGAGAGCATCGTTTCAAAAGACATCCAAAATAGCTTAAAAAAAATAGGCTATAACGTAATTGGCTCTTGCAATAATGCCGAAGAAGCAATTGAAATAGCAACCGAATTACATCCTGATGTGGTTTTAATGGATATAATGTTAAAGGGCACTTTAACCGGCATAGATGCAGCAGATAAAATTAAATTACTAAACATTCCCGTAATATTTTTAACCGCTTATGCCGATGAGGCTACCTTGGCAAAAGCTAAAGTAACGGAGCCTTATGGGTATATTTTAAAACCGTTTAAAGAAAAGGATTTAAACATCTCTATTGAGATGGCCATACATCGCCACAAAAAATTAACGGAGCTTAGAAAAGAAAGAGATTTTTTATACTCGATAGTTGAAAATAAGGAAGGTGCAAAAGATGTTCTGTTTGTAAAATCAAATAGTCGGTTAGTAAAAATAAATACAAAAGATATTTTCTTTATTGAGGCGCTGAAAGACTATGTAACCATAAATACAGAGCTTATGCGTTACACCATTCACTCAACTATGAAGGATATTGAGAAGAAGGTTGCTCCAAACGAGTTTATGCGTGTTCATCGTTCATTTATCGTTCGTGTAGATAAAATTGTAGCCATAGAGAATCATAATCTTATTTTAGAAAAAGATAAAAAGCCTATTCCTATTGGTGGGTCTTATAAAGACGAGCTTTTACAGCGATTAAACATGGTTTAATCTTTTCTTAGTAAGAGCGCAACCAATTTTGTTGTAATTTTGCGTTTCTTAAAAATGCAATCATCTTATGATATAATTGTTGTTGGTGCCGGGCATGCTGGTTGCGAAGCTGCTGCCGCTGCTGCCAACATGGGTTCAAAGGTTTTATTAATAACCATGAACATGCAAACAATTGCCCAAATGAGCTGTAATCCGGCTATGGGTGGTATTGCAAAAGGACAAATTGTTCGAGAGATTGATGCGCTTGGTGGCTATTCAGGCATTATTTCTGATAAATCAGCTATACAGTTCCGTATGCTAAACCGCAGCAAAGGTCCGGCAATGTGGAGTCCACGTACGCAAAACGACAGAATGTTATTTGCTAACGAATGGCGTAAAATGCTTGAGCAAACCCCTAATGTAGATTTTTGGCAAGATACCGTTAACTCACTTCTTATAAGTAAAGATGGTAAACGAGTTGAGGGTGTTGTAACCGGAATGGGCATTCAATTTAAAGCTAAAGCCGTTGTACTTACTAACGGTACTTTTTTAAACGGACTGATACATATTGGTGAAAAGAATTTTTCTGGAGGAAGAACAGGTGAGAAAGCTGCTTTTGGAATTACCGAGCAATTAGTTGCTTTAGGTTTTGAAAGCGGGCGAATGAAAACCGGAACCCCTCCTCGTTTGGATGGACGCTCTATAGATTATTCTAAAACGGAATTACAGGATGGGGATGATCAACTAGATAAGTTTTCTTATTTAGATGGCACATCGCCGTTTATAGGCCCTAATGCAAAAAAACAATTGCCTTGCCACATTACCTATACAAATCAGCAAGTACACGATATTTTAAAAACGGGCTTCGAGCAGTCGCCTATGTTTGCGGGTCGCATTCAAGGACGTGGTCCGCGTTATTGCCCTTCAATTGAAGATAAAATTTCTCGTTTCTCTGAAAGAGAGCGTCACCAATTATTTATTGAACCCGAAGGTTGGGATACGGTTGAGATTTACCTTAATGGTTTTTCTACCTCTTTACCAGAAGATGTTCAGTATAAAGCTTTACAATTAATTCCCGGCTTAGAAAACGCCAAAATGTTCCGCCCAGGTTATGCTATTGAGTACGATTACTTCCCCCCTACCCAATTAAGACTGACTTTAGAGACTCAACTTATTGATAATCTGTATTTTGCAGGTCAAATTAACGGTACTACTGGTTATGAAGAGGCTGCCTGCCAAGGAATTATGGCTGGTATGAATGCCCACCTAAAAATTACTGAAAAAGAGCCTTTGGTTTTAAATAGATACGACGGTTATATTGGTGTATTAATTGATGATTTGGTTAATAAAGGAACCGATGAGCCGTATCGTATGTTTACCAGTCGATCTGAGTATCGTTTGTTGTTGAGACAAGATAATGCCGATGTACGCCTTACCCCTATTTCTCATAAATTAGGTTTAGCTTCGGCTGAACGATTAAAAAAGGTAGAAGATAAGATTGCCAATTCAGCATCAATAATTAATTATTTTAGAAACACTAGTGTTGAGCCAAACGAAATAAATCCGTTTTTAGAAAACATAAGCTCCTCTCCTATCAACCAAAAAATCAGGTACTATAATATCCTTTCTCGCCCAAATATTGGCATACCGGATATAGCTCGTTATTGTAAGGATATAGAAACAACTATAGCAGATTTTAACAATGAGACAATTGAGCAGGCTGAAATATTAATGAAGTATGAGGGCTACATTGAAAGAGAAAGTGAAAACGCCGATAAACTTAAACGCCTAGAAGAGTTAAAAATAAAAGGCGATTTTAATTACGATGTTGTTGGAAGCTTATCTGCCGAGGCGCGCGAAAAACTAAAAAAAATAAAACCACAAACCCTGGGGCAAGCGGCTCGCATTTCGGGCATAAATCCATCCGACGTTTCTATACTTATGGTTCATATGGGCAGATAGTTCCACGTGAAACATTAATACATTAAATGTAAAATATGAAAGAAATTAGCACATGTTTAATTTGCGGTTCAACTAAAGTTGAGCCGTTTTTGGTTTGTAATGACTATACCGTTTCTCAAAAGGAATTCCAAATACAACGCTGTTCTGAGTGTAATTTTAAGTTCACTTCTCCCCGCCCGGAAGATTCTGACTTAGGTAAATACTATATGGCTGAAGATTATGTATCACATTCAGATACCAAAAAGGGCCTAGTGAATAAACTTTATCACGGCGTTAGATCGTATACTTTACTTAAGAAATTGCAATTGGTAATTCAGCATACCAAACTTAAGAGCGGTAAAATACTTGATTACGGATGCGGAACCGGTGCTTTTTTAAACACCTGTAAAACCAATAAATGGGATGCTTTAGGAATTGAACCGGATGAAACCGCACGCAAAGTAATGGCCGAAAAATTTGGGATTTCATCGTTCCCATCATTAACGGAGGCACAGAAAAGTAATTTGTTTTCTGGTTTCGATGCCATAACAGCCTGGCATGTTTTAGAGCATGTACCAGATTTAAAAGAAACTATTAGTTCACTAAGAAACGCTTTAAAAGATAAAGGAGTTTTTATTGTGGCGGTTCCAAACCCCGAAAGCCATGATGCAAAACATTATAAAGAGTTTTGGGCAGCCTATGATTTGCCCCGTCACTTATGGCATTTTGAACCAAAGAATATGACCAAGCTTTTTTCTGACAATGGATTTAAGTTGGAGAAAACCCTTCCTATGGTGTTTGATTCGTTCTATGTATCAATGCTTAGTGAGAAATATAAAACAGGTAATACAGGACTTGTAAAGGCTTTTATGAGAGGTTTAATCTCAAACATTAAAGCAAACAAAACGGGTAAGGAATTCTCTAGCCAAATTTATGTTTTTCGAAAAGTTTAAATTGTTTCACGTGGAACTACAAAGTTATACCCTGCCATAGGCAGGGTTTTTTGTTTAGGAAAATAGAGCAATAAGCAAAACCTTCATGCGTTACTAGGGCATGAAAAAACTTATAATAATTGTCGCGTTATTAGTCACGTTTAAATCATATTCTCAAAATCTGGAACCCATAAAAAATCTTTGGCTGGGTGTTGGACTACTTGGGGCACATTAGGATGGGGTGGTAACCTGAATCTTTATTACGACGCCAGTAAAAAGCTTAGCATTAAACTTAGGGGTGTTTTGGGTTCAAACAAAGAGAAGTCATATGGCTATCAGTCAGTATGACGGAGTTATTCAGGGCTCATTTAATTATGACATTTCAGTTTTAGCTAGTTACTATCTTTTAGGAAAAACGGGCGGAAACCAAGGGCTATATGTAGGTGCTGGTTCCGGCTATTTTAGTCAAACAACAAACACAACAGACCTCTGCATTAATTACTATTACCCTTCGGATAAGCAAAAATATATTGCGCATGGACTTGCTTTAAATGGGTCCTTGGGGGCGGAGAGTAAGCTTGGGCCGGGAAAAATATATGCTGAAGGATATTTTTCTATAACAGTTATGGGTGAGTTTGTTGATACAAGAACTCATTATGAGGGAATGCCGGGAAGTTTTAAAACATTTATCTCTCACGATAGAATGTCTGTCCAAAATGGATACCAAGCTATTATATGTGTTAATGCAGGATATAAAATACCCTTTTGATTTAATTGTTTAACGTGGAACTAAGAAACTAAACCCTGCTTATAGCGGGGTTTTTATTTGAAATCGTTTCTGATTCTTAGGGCTAAACCCACATTAAAAAAAAAGGCATCTTGTATCTTAGTGTAGATAGGAATATACTGCGCCTCGGTTTTGGTTTGGTATAAATAGGCCAACGGACTATAACCAATAGTTCTGCCAAACTCGGCAAACAAAACAAATTTCTTTTTGATATAAACATCCAAAAAAGCCTTGGTTTGTAGTTCTACGTTTTTTACATAATCATGGTTTGCGTCGCTTAATCTGTATGATCGGGTATAGGATTTAAAGGCCAATCCTGCGTATAGTTTTTGCTTTACTAATGCGTATTCAATTCGGTAGGTGGTTGGTAAAACCCCATACAATTTTAATCTATCTGTAGCATCCCAATCAATAGAGAAAAGTGGGACAAAAAAATTCCCAAAGAATTCTCTGTTATAAAAAAGACCGGCCTTAATCTTTAGTTTTTTATTTAAAGCGTAGGTAGCTAATCCATAACCTCCAACCTGCAAATCGTAAGAACTTATCTTTGCTTTAAAATCAGAACTTAATTTAGGCATAACCAAGCCCATAAATTTCCATTTTCTATTTTTAGTTTCGTGTTGCAATCCAATTGGTAAAAGAGTGGAATAGAGGTTATATGTCTGAGTGTATAAATCGTTTTTTATTGTCGATTGTAAATTCTCTCCATAAAAACGAACGATGAATGTGTTTTGAGAATCGAGAACTAAAGGAATCGTAAGATTTAAAAAGTAATCGGTAGTTGTATTCTTACTGTTTAAAGCATCTTTATAATTGCTCTGCAATGATTGAGCACTTGTATTTACAATATCAACATAAGGCTGAGAAACCCCTTTTAAAGAGAGTAGGAGTGTAGCTAAAACAAATACTATTTTACGAATGAAAGTGTAGCCCATTCGTTTTTGGTTTCCTGTTTTATGAATTGTAATCCCGTTTTTTCAGCGGCAATAATTAAGTCGGGAGCATCTAATTCAAAAAAGCCACTAAGAAAAAGCTTCCCTCCTTTATTTAAAACATCGTAATAATTCTTCATTTCTTTTAGAAGGATATTTTTATTGATGTTAGCTAAAACAAAGTCAAATAATTGATTATCAATTTTTTGTATGGTTCCTTGAAAAAAATCAATATCGTTCTTAGAAAAACCGTTTACTTTTCGGTTTTCGCGCGAGTTTTCAATGCTCCACTCATCAATGTCAAAACCAACAACAGTATTTGCGCCTAATTTTTTAGCTACAATAGCTAAAACACCTGTGCCGCAGCCAATATCTAAAACAGATTTACCTTTAACATCATTCTCAAAAAGTGCCTTAGTCATTAACCAGGTTGTTTGGTGGTGACCTGTACCAAAAGACATTTTAGGCTCAATAATAATGTCTAAAAGGGGTGGGGTAGCGGCAGGATGAAAGGGTGCCCGAATGCCACAGTAGTTTTCTATAACAACGGGGTTAAAACTTTTCT
>DATHOW010000240.1:0-16356 GCA_035484495.1 Bacteroidia bacterium
GTTTTCTGCTAATAACCAACAAAAAACGCCTCATAATTTATGAGGCGTTTTTTTAATAAATTTTAAAAAACTAAACTAATCGTTTACAAACTTTTTAGTTGTTTGTGTATTATTGCTTAGGTTGGTTATAGTTACGTAAAGTACTTGTTCTTTATTATTATTTATGTTTATGTAAATTTTATCGTTAACAACACTCAAAGCTGCATTGTTTAAAAGTGCTTGCCCTAAAACATTATATACAGTAATGTTTACTTTGGTTTGGTTTGTATAATCAAACTGTATATAATTACCCGATGCATCCCTGCTTAAATATATATCACCTTCACCTGTATTAACTTGTTTAATCCCAGCCATTGCCTCAACTTGTATAACCTGCTCAGATCTAATGGTATCGTTACAGTTCACATTAATTGCTTCTAAAGTAATTGTGTAAATGCCTGAGTTGTTGTACACATAAGTTGGTGTTTGCAAGCTTGATATGCCTCCATCGCCAAAATCCCAAATATAATTGGTTGCGTTTAAGCTATTATTAACAAAGCTAACGTTAGCTGCCATGTTAACTTGGCTTGGAGCTGTAAATGCAGATACAGGGCTTGCAGGGGCAGTTATTGTAAATGTTTGTGTAGCATTATTACAGGTACCCGTAGTTGTTACATCAACATTATACACTCCATTATTCAAGCCTGTTAAAGAGTCAGCAGTTGCTTTGTTTAACGATGTTTTTAGTACAGCACCGCCCGAGTTTTTCCAAGTATAATTCCAAGGCCCTGCATCGTTACCAACAGCAGTAATTAGCCCGTCAATTTTGTTAGGGCAACTTACATTAACCGCATTTGTAGTAATAACAAGTGGGGTAATGGTTACATTTAAAACAAAACGTGCAACGGTCTCAGTATCATTTACAGTCAAGGTAAATGCGCCACCACGTATATCTTGGTCAGGCATAACTCCGTATTTATCATGTAATTTTAAACAAGCACCAAGCGGAAGGTTTTGTAAATTTTTAGTTGAAATAGTATATTGAGCAGTAGTACCGCTAAGTATTTTTACAGGGATAGAATAATTTTGGGTTAAGTCAGGCATGCTATTAATAAAAAAAGTATTTCCTTGGCTCATCGATGTTATCTGTAAAACCCCATTCCATGGTAAAGCCACAGCATCATAACCATCTATAGCAACGGTGCTATTAGGATTAAATGAAATAGTTGTTTCCTCATGGCTTGTAGTGCCTCCATCAACCATTAAGCTAAAATAAGATGCGATAGATTGAACAGAATTCGGGTTTGCCATTTTACCAATTAGTTGATTGCCTGTAGCTTTACAATGTTCATTAACATTAAAAGGGGTAGATGCTGCCAATGTTTGCGCATAAAAACCTAATCCGGCAGGAATTATATCTGTAAGAACATAAGAACCTGAAGTGGTAGACCCTGTTACAGTATTGTAAGTTGAGTAAGCTTGAGTAACTGAATTATATGCATAATAAGTAGTTATAATATTACTATTTAGGGCTGCTACTTTTGCCCATGAAATAGACGATGGGTAAGGGTTTGCTAATGCATTATAACCATCGGTTGCTGCACCACCATTACTGTTGGTTAAAGTCCAACTAAAGTTTCCTGTGTTTGCAGTTCCAGTAACCGTTACCAACTCGCCCGCTGTACTTGTGCCTGGGCTAGTTGCACCCATATAAACCCAGTATCCTTGACCCACCGAAATAGTAGTACCAATGCTTGGTAATGCAACATAGTGCGCTGCACCATTAGGGTCTCCTGTTCCTAATGTTTCGTTATACGAATCAATAGAAGTAAAAGGAGTGCCGTTATTAGCCGAACTTCCATCACCATCAGGACAAGATGGGCAGGTAATTTGAAAAGAAGAATTCCATTGCGCAAAAGTTGAATTAGTAACACCTGCCGAACCTAACATCATCCAATTAGTTTGATTGCCCGTAGGACTATGATAAACTTGTGAGTTAATATTGCCGCTTAAAGTACCACCAACTATTCCAACACGCCCCACATGCCCTACAGTTGCTTGGTCTGCAACAAGAATAAGGTTACCACTAGTTGCTATAGTGCCTAATGTCGGGCAAATGCTATCTATAATATTTAAAGTATTGCCTAAAGTAAGTGTTGTACCGGCTTTGTTTAAAGTAAGGTTAGTTAAGGAACTTGTTGAAGTACTGGTTTGGTCCATATATAAGCTACCCGAACTAATAGCACCCGAAAACGATAATTTAGAAGTAGATGAACCCGTAATAGTAGCCCCGCCAGCCGAAGATGGAAGGGTTGATGCGCCAGTAACAGAAAGTGTGTTGCCGTTTAAATCTAAACTACCGCTTGTTGCATGGGCAAAAGTAGTTGTTGTAAGATTAGAGCCTAACTGCACTGTAAAGCCACCGCCTGTACGAGTTATTTGAAAAGTACCTAATGTTAATGTAGTACTAAAAGTAATTTTACCAAATGCTCCGGTACCGCCCACAGTAATTTTACCCGCCCCTCCTATTATTGAGCCTGCACTCGAAATAGAACCATTTAAAGTGGTGTTTATTGATGGTGCTATTGCTTTAGCAAAACAACCTGCATTGATGGTAAATACACCATTTACTATTGTAGTACCCGAAAAAGATTTAGTTCCGTTTGAAATAGTTAAATTATAGTAAGAGCCTTGGGTCATTGTAAGGTTCGAACCAGTTGAGTAGTTAATAGTACTTCCCGTTGTAGCAGAAAATGTTGGAGTAGTAGTATTTTGTAAAGTAAGGGTACCGCTATTTTGTACAGTAACAGTTAATGCAGCTGGAGTAGTTAATGTACTCGAAATAGTAAAATTTGTTGGATTTATACCGTCACCAACATAAAGACAACTACCTGTTCCACTAACAGTCCAGGGAGCAGTAGTTGAAACCGCAGCGGTGTTCTGAATATAATAACTTGCGCCACCACTGATAAAATCTGGTGGGTTAGCACCGCTGCCATCTGTATTAACACCCCAATTTGCTGTACTATTTAATAAACCCGAACCTGAATAATAATAATTTGTAACAGCAGCTTTAGCAAAAATATCATCAATAAGCACAGAATTACCTAATCCATCGCCATCTATAGCAAATTTTATATATAGCGCAGCTAAATTATTGGCACTGGCAGGTAAAGATACTGCACTTACTGCATGCCATGCTGAATCTAAAGGAGTTGAATCTGTGTAACCACTATTTATATAAGTAGTACCGCCATCTGTGCTGTAATATATTACAAGTGGTGGGGTGCTGGTGGTGCTATTTCTTAATTCGTTCCATTGTAAAGTAATGCCGGTTCGTCCTGTAGTCGAAATCGAAAATGTTACGGCTTCACTTGCAAAATAATCCCCTCCAACAAGCATATTAAGCCCTGAAGTACCACCTACATCACAGGTTTTATAACCATCAACACTATTATCCACAAACCAATCTGCATGACCGGTAGAATCTGCCCATCCAGTTGGTAAAGCGTATTGAGCTGTAGCATCAAATGTCTGATTATAAATAACAGATTGTGCCTTTACTGTATTTGTAAAGCCCAATAAGGCTAAGCATAATGTTAGGGTATAAAATTGTATTTTTTTTCTCATGACCAATATTTTTGTTGGTTTAAAAGTAAACAATTTTTTGTAGCCTCAAAAAAAAAATAGGTAAACGCCCTTATTTTATAGTCAAGTAAAATTTATCTAGCTGTTTGTTCGTCCTAGTTTAAACTACAAGGTAATTTTTAAAAATAAAAAGGCTTAAAGTTAACGCCATGCTTATCAAACTCAATAGCTGGAAATGGCAATTTAAATCCATTAAATACAGAGAAAACACTCTGCAAAAACTTCGATTTTGTTTTTATTTTGGTAAAATCTATATCTAACGAAAAATAGAATTTACGGTATCTGTAATAATAAGCAGGCACTCCATTAGCACCAATAATAATGCTTTGGTCATTTACGGGGTTGGTACTTGTAGTTCCATTAGGGTAAACAATAACATTGCTATAACCGCCAACCATGCCGGTGGCACCATAACCAAAAGCAAATGCTATCCATTTAGGAAATTTACGTTCCTTTTTAAAAAACGATGCCGGACTAACAGATAACCAATAAGTTTGTCCGTTATAATCTTTAATGGTTTGCGAGCCTAGTGATGTGCCTAATTCGCTGGGTCTTAAGCCCGCATAAAAAGTTTGGTGGAACGAATATTTTAAATGTATGCGTTGTTCATTCCAAAAATATTGTTGTAAAGTAAACAAAGCACTACCCGAAACATTAGCAACTTCATCGCCCCAACTAAAGCCCCAACCGCTACTAAAGCCATCCATTATTTCAATAGCAGTCATATAGGCTGTGCCATAAGCTTCGCCAATAAAAATGCTTTGCTTGCGGTTATATCCTGCCCACAACATAGCCCTATAAATTTCACGTGCTGTATTATAAGTTGTAAAAGTGTGTCCCAGTTTATCCATTTGGCACCACTCATTATTATCATTAAAAAAATGAAATTTTGATGATGCATATTGCTTATACCAAATTTGATTTAACCCAATTAACGAGGCCGTAGTATAGGCTCCTGTGGTGCCTAATAAAATACTTTTTCTAATCGTTTTTTGCTTGGTAGTAAGTGGTTTATTTACGGTATCAGCTGCTTGCGAAAAACAGTTTTGTATAATCAGAATAAAAAGAAAAAAAAACGCAACTTTTTTATAAATAAATTTTAAAATCATCAACAATTATTTACTTGCAGGTGTAGGGTTTAATTTTTTAAGAAACTCATCCCACTTCATTTTTTTATAATCGTCGCTGCCAAAATAATGCACTATTTTATTGCTCCATTCGGGTGTTTGGTAAAAACTAACCACATCAAGTGTTTCAAGTTTTTCATCTAAAACAACCATCGACGGGAGTACAAAATTTTTACGCGTAAGTTCTAAAGCTAAAGCATGAAAAGGAAATCCGCCCGCACCATTATTAGCATATTTTACCCCTTTAAAATCGATCTCGCTTTTATCTTGCTGTGCATTAAATTTAACCAAGTAGTATTTTTTATTTAAGTACGAAACTAATGCTGTATCTGTATATGTAGTGGCGTTCATCACTCGGCAAGTATTACAAAAATCAGTATATATATCTACCAGTATTTTTCTAGGATGTTTTTTCTGAAGTTCTAAAGCCTCATTAAACGTATATGTTTTAGGTTGTTTTTTTACAAACGTGGTATCGTAAAAAGTGTGTTCAAAGTGTTTATTAAAGTCGTCGTACGTCGCAGTTCTAAAAGCATTTTCAACCGTAAAAACTAAAAGAGGCTCTATTTTTTTTGTCTCTAAATAACCTTGCGATAATAAATTAAATTGATAATTATTAGATACAAAAATGGTTGAGGGATAGCTTAAACTTTGCCCTAAAAATTTTATAGCCAAATCGTGTGGCGATTTTTTCTCGCTGCCCTTATTCACATATTTTTCGCCATTATACTCAATAGTATCATGGGTTTCGGCATTAAACTGTATGGGGTAAAAGTACGTGTTTATATAATTAGCAATATTAGGGTCAGAGTAAGTAGTTTTTACCATGTGTTTGCACCAACCACACCAATCGGTATATATATCAATTAATAAAGGCTTTGGTTGTTTTTTCAGCTCTTCCTGAGCCTCTTTAAAAGTAAGCCATTTTACCAAACCGTGGCTTTCCGGCGCAGCCGCATGATTTTCCTGCGCTGTTAAACTTAATCCACAAAAAAGGGATATTGTTAATAATAAATGCCTAAACATGGCATAAAATTAGAAAAAAAATGGGGTTTAATTTCATTAATAGCAATTTATAGCTAAATTTGCACCCGAATTTAAAAATCGTTAAAAACCGTTAATTTGTCAATGTCTTATACTACAAGTCTTTTAAGCAAAAAAACACGAATAATAGCGCTGTTTATAACAGTTTTTTCTTTAGTAACTTTTAAATCTTTTGCCTACGAACCTTCCGAAGATAGCCTTAAAAAAGTTGCCGCAGCAGCACATACCGAAACTGAAAAGAAAGAAGGCTTTGATGCCGGTAAATTAATTACTGAACACATTGGCGATGCACACGAGTGGCATTTATGGGGCGAAGGTGAGCATGCGGTTGCTATACCGTTACCGGTTATTATATATAACAAAAAAACAGGTTTAGATATTTTCTTATCAAACAAACTAGAAGGTGGCGAGGTTTATAAAGGATATAAATTAGTTGAAAATAAAATTGTTGAAGCTGAAGAGGGTTTAGTTGGTGTTACTGATGAGGTTGAAAATGCAGCAACTAATAATGATGCTGATATTATAGACTTATCAATCACTAAAAATGTTATGTCTTTATTAATAAGTGCTTTCTTATTATTATGGATATTTTTAAGTGTAGCTAAAACATATAAAAAACGTGTTGGTCAAGCACCAAAAGGTTTACAATCGTTTGTTGAGCCATTGGTTATTTTTGTGCGCGATGATGTAGCTAAAACTTCTATTGGCCCTAAATATGAAAAGTTTATGCCTTATTTATTAACGGTGTTCTTTTTTATCTTTATTAATAACCTAATGGGCTTAATTCCAATATTTCCGGGTGGAGCTAACTTAACAGGTAACATTGCCGTTTGTGCAGTGTTAGCTTGCTTTACTTTAATCATCATTTTCGCTAACAGTAATGGCCATTATTGGAGACATATTTTTGCTATGCCAGGCGTACCGGCTTGGGTACTTATTATATTAACACCTATTGAGTTATTAGGAGTTGTTTTACGTCCTTTTGTATTAATGATACGTTTGTTTGCCAACATTACAGCAGGGCACATTATAGCTTTAGCCTTTTTTAGCTTAATATTTATTTTTGGTGAAATGAGCACAGGTGCTGGTTTTGGCGTAGCTGTGTTATCGGTAGCCTTTACAGTTTTTATGGGCTTTTTAGAATTATTGGTGGCGTTTTTACAAGCTTATGTATTTACGCTTTTATCGGCAATGTATTTTGGTGCAGCTATTGAAGAAGGACATCACGAGCATGACGAACATCATGCACATGACGGAGCTCAACCTGATGCTCAAATTGATATGGTATAAAAAATTGAAAGTTTTTGCCTGTTTCGTAAAACAGGTTTTGTTTAACCTAAATAAAAAAAAGTAACATGATGTCAACTGTATTATTAGAAGCTCCATTAGCGCAAGGTGTTGCAGCTGTGGGTGCAGGTATCGCCGCATTAGGTGCAGGTGTAGGTATCGGTCGTATTGGTGGTTCTGCTTTAGAATCAGTAGCGCGCCAGCCTGAAGCTGTAAACGACATTCGTAGCAACATGATTTTAACAGCTGCCCTTGTAGAGGGTGCTGCTTTCTTTGCTATGGTTGTTGCACTATTAGTGGTGTTCAGCAAGTAATTGAATATTGCGCTAACGGTTGGTTAGCGCAATTTCTTTTTTTAGTTAAACAAAAAGTAAAATTAAAAGAATAAAAAAATGGAATTAGTAACCCCCGCCATAGGCCTAGTATTTTGGATGATAGTAACTTTTGCTATTATCTTTTTAATACTTAAAAAATTCGCTTGGAAGCCAATTCTTGGCATGATTAAAGAAAGAGAAGAGGGCATTGAAAAAGCCCTTCAATCGGCTGAGCAAGCTCGTCAGGATATGCATTTACTGCAATCTTCTAACGAAAAAATATTAGCTGAAGCTCGTGCTGAAAAAGATGCTATGCTTAAAGAAGCCCGCGATACTAAAGATGCTATTATTAACGAAGCTAAAACAAGAGCTAAAGTTGAAGCCGACCGTATGGTGGCTCAAGCGCGCGAAGCTATCAATACAGAAAAATTAGCAGCTATTACTGAATTAAAAGCGCAAGTAGCTACATTATCAATTGATATTGCTGAGAAAATTTTGAAAGAGCAATTATCATCTGAAGAGAAACAAAAAACATTAACCAGCAATCTTGTAAAAGAAGTTACCTTAAACTAACATGCTAGTAGCCACACGATACGCCAAATCGCTTTTACAGCTTGCTAATGAGAAAGGGCAACTTGAAAAAGTTTATGCCGATATGCAATTGGTAGAAAGCGTTTGCGAACATAATAGAGATTTTACCAATTTCTTAAACAGCCCTATTATTAAAACCGATAAAAAGGTAGTTGTTGTAAAAGAGGTTTTCTCGGGTAAAGTAAGCGAAGTTACTTTGGGTTTTCTTTCAATTCTTACGCTAAAGCGTAGAGAATCGTATATGAAACACATTGCTACCGAATTTGTTGCCCAATACAAACAACATAAAAATATTTTAACGGCTGTTATCACATCTGCCATAGGCATTGATAGTACGGTAAAAGCAAAAGTGTTAGAATTAGTAAAACAAACTACTAAAGGTGAAGTTGAGTTAGTAGAAAAAGTAAATAAAGATTTAATTGGTGGCTTTGTACTTACTATTGGCGATAAGCAGGTAGATGCAAGTGTATCAAGAAAATTAAATGACCTAAGAAAAACGTTTTCAGGAAGTACTTTTAATAATTAAATAATACAAATGGCAGAAATTAAACCCGCAGAAGTATCTGCAATTTTACGTCAGCAATTAGCAGGCTTTAAATCAGAAGCTGAATTAGAAGAAGTTGGTACCGTACTACAAGTTGGTGATGGTATCGCTCGTATTTATGGCTTATCAAAAGTTCAAAGTGGCGAGCTTATCGAATTTGAAACCGGCTTACAAGCCATCGTCCTTAACTTAGAAGAAGACAATATTGGTGCCGTATTATTAGGGCCAAGTGTTGGTATCAGCGAAGGTTCTTCGTGCAAACGTACCGGACGTATTGCTTCGTTAAAAGTAGGCGAAGGAATGTTAGGTCGTGTAGTTAACACATTAGGAGAACCAATTGATGGTAAAGGTCCTATAACTGGTACAACTTACGAAATGCCACTTGAGCGTAAAGCTCCGGGTGTAATTTATCGTCAGCCGGTTGCTGAACCATTACAAACTGGTATTAAAGCTATCGATGCGATGATTCCTATTGGTCGTGGTCAGCGTGAGCTTATCATCGGCGATCGTCAAACTGGTAAATCTACCGTGGCTATTGATACTATCATTAACCAAAAAGAATTTTTTGAAGCAGGTAAACCTGTATTTTGTATATACGTAGCAATAGGACAAAAAGGAAGTACAGTAGCAAACGTACAACGTACGTTAGAAGAAAACGGTGCAATGGCTTACACAGTTATTGTTGCTGCATCTGCTTCTGAGCCTGCTGCAATTCAGTTCTATGCTCCATTTGCGGGTGCTGCTATTGGGGAGTTTTTCCGCGATACCGGTCGTCCTGCATTAATTGTATTCGATGATTTATCTAAACAAGCAGTTGCTTATCGCGAGGTGTCATTATTATTACGTCGTCCTCCGGGGCGTGAAGCATATCCTGGTGACGTGTTTTATTTACATAGCAGATTGTTAGAGCGTGCAGCTAAAATCAACGCATCTGACAGCATTGCTCAAAGCATGAACGACTTACCAGATTCTATTAAAGGAATTGTAAAAGGTGGTGGTTCGTTAACAGCGCTTCCTATTATTGAAACACAAGCGGGTGACGTATCTGCTTACATTCCAACAAACGTAATTTCTATTACCGACGGACAGATTTTCTTAGAGGGTAACTTATTTAACTCGGGTGTTCGTCCCGCAATTAACGTAGGTATCTCTGTATCTCGTGTGGGTGGTAATGCTCAAATTAAATCAATGAAAAAAGTAGCGGGTACTTTAAAGCTTGACCAAGCACAGTACCGCGAGCTTGAAGCATTTGCAAAATTTGGTTCGGATTTAGATGCTGCTACAAAATCAGTACTTGATAAAGGTTCTCGTAACGTAGAAATCTTAAAACAAAATGCATTTTCTCCACTTCGTGTTGAGCAGCAAATTGCTATTATTTACTGCGGTACTCGTAATTTATTACGCGAGGTGCCTGTAAATAAAGTGCGCGAATTTGAGAAAGACTTTTTAGATGTATTAGAGAGAAAGCATAAAAATGTATTGGATGGTTTAAAAGCTGGTCAGTACACAGATGAGATTACAAATACATTAGAAGAAGTAGCAAAAGAAACATCTAAAAAATTCAAAGCTTAGAATTAAGATTTCATGCCAAACTTAAAAGAAGTACGAAATAGGATAACATCGGTTGGTTCAACCATGCAGATTACAAGCGCCATGAAAATGGTGAGTGCTGCTAAACTTAAACGTGCACAGGATGCTGTAACTCAAATGCGCCCTTATGCAAACAAGCTTACTTCTATTTTGCAAAACCTAAGTGCAAGCTTAGATACTTCTGAAAATAAATTTGCACGTAGTACAGAGGGAGATAATGTGCTTTTAATTGTTATCTCTTCTAACCGTGGTTTAGCTGGCGGTTTTAATGCCAACGTAATTAAAAAAGCATGGAGCTTAATTAAAAACGATTACAAAGGTTCATCTAAAGTTTCTGTTTTATGTATTGGTAAAAAAGCAGATGATGCTTTTAAAAGAACTGACCATCGAATACATGGCACTGATTTGCCACATCACTTAAACGAGTTATTTGATAAACTTTCTTTTGATAACGTAGCACCTGTAGCTGATAAAATTATGCAGGCTTTTGCTAATAATCAATTCGATAAAGTTTATTTAGTATATAACCAGTTTAAAAATGCGGCGGTACAACTTACAGTAGCTGAACGTTTTTTACCTATCGATACTTCTAAATCGGCAGCTGCTGATAGCAAAAACAATACTGATTATATTTTTGAGCCTAACAAAGAATATATTGTTAACGAATTAATTCCAAAATCGTTAAAGGTGCAATTCTATAAAGCGTTGCTAGATTCTGTTGCTTCTGAACATGGTGCTCGTATGACTGCTATGCATAAAGCAACCGATAATGCTAAAGAGATGTTGCGTTCACTTAAAATTAGCTACAACAAAGCTCGTCAGGCTGCAATTACTAATGAAATATTAGAGATTGTTGGTGGTGCAGAGGCGCTAAAAAGCTAAACTTTAGAAATTATAATAAAACTAAACCCTTCCTAGCGAAGGGTTTTTTATTGCCTAGTTTTTAATTAAAAATCTTCTTAGTTAAACTGTATAGGAATTTGTTTTTATTTAAAATGCTTGTTAATGTATCAAACAATTTTGGCTTATTAATAATTAATTCGCGAATAAAATAATTGCGCCTATGCTCTTTCCATAATTTATCGTAGACCGTTTTGTCATACTGTTTCATAAATGAAGTCGAAAAATTATTTTGCTCAAAACATTTTTTTGCCTGCCAACCTGCGTATCTCCCTGATATAATTGCCTGCCCAATGCCTTCGCCCGTTAAAGGGTCAATTAGAGATGCGGCATCTCCGCAAAGCATAAACCTGGTGCCAGAAATGGTTGTTTTTCTGGAACCAAGCGACAAGCCGTAACCTTCTATTTTACTTATCATTTCAGCAGCTGCAAACCTTTCTTTAATGGTAGGATTTGTTTCTATAATATGCTGCATTTCTTGTCGCAGGTTTAATTTTTTTGCCGCAACTGCTTTAGATACTATGCCCAAGCCCACATTGGCTTCATTATTTGGTAACGGAAAAATCCAAAAATAACCGGGTATAACATTGTCTATAAAATGCAACTCAAAAGTTGACTCCGGAATATCTTTTACATTTTTAAAATAGGCCCTTACTGCTGCTGCATGATGCTTAGGGTCGAGTTGTGTTTGGGTAAGTTTTTTTCTTGTGATGCCTTGCTCGCCATCGCAACCAATAAGTAGGGCGGCTTCAAGTTTTATGTCATCGGCTAAAACAACATAAGCCTCTTTTTCATTTGCCACAACATCTTGTATGGCTGTATGTAGAAATAATTTTACGTTAGTTAATTGTTTAACGAGGTCTAACAAAAAATTATCAAAGTGAACTCGTGTACTTATAAAACCATCCACGCCGTAACTAATATCAAGTGTTTTTGTATTCGGACTAACAATGCGAATAATATTTACTTTTTCTTTTTCTGTAAAATCAGCTAATGCTTTGGCATAAGCTGGATTTATGGTGCTTAAAACTTTAGGAACATAGGCTGCGATGGCATCACCGCAAATTTTATCGCGAGGAAAGTTGCTTTTATCCACCAAAGCCACTTTTAAGCCTGAAGAGCCCAGCGCAAGCGCACAGGTTGCCCCGGCCGGACCGGCACCACAAATTATTACATCAAATTTTTCGGTCATAGATACCGCACTAAATTAACATTTCTATACTGCAATTAGTAATTTGTAAAGATTGAGTTTTTTTGCCTAAAAAATTATATCTTTGAATTAGTAAACTTTAGGGGTGTCCATTCTAATGGTCTGAGAAATTACCCTTTGAACCTGAACAGGATAATGCCTGCGAAGGGAAAAGTGAAAGAAATACATTTCTGTATTTTCTCTCCTCTTAAAGTTTTAACGGTGTAACAAATTTGATATGATTGTTTTTATCAATAATAAAAATTGTGTGCTTAATGCAGATGCTAATTTAACGATGGCATTAGAGCAAAATGGCATTGTTACGCAAAAGGGAATTGCTGTGGCAGTAAACAATGCTGTAATCCCAAAGGCCCAATGGCAAACTAAAACCTTAACCGAAAACGATAAAATAACTATTATAAAAGCCACCCAAGGCGGATAATTTTAAATTAATAAGAACTTAAAAGAACAGAAATGAAAACAAAAGATAAAGCACCCAACCAAAATGTAATAAGCACTGAGCCCTTAACTGGTTCTCGCAAAATTTTTGTTAAAGGCAAATTGCATGATATAAAAGTAGCCATGCGCGAAATTGGTTTAACTGATACTGTACATAAATTTAACGGCAGTAATAAGACTGAAAAAAACCCTTCGGTTACCGTGTACGATACTAGTGGACCATATACTGATGCTAACTATACAGTTGATTTAAAAAAAGGGTTACCACGCCTGCGTCAAGAGTGGATTGTAAAACGTGGCGATGTTGAACAGTTAGACACGGTAAGTTCGGAATACGGTACACAACGCATGAACGATAAAAGTTTAGATAGCCTTCGTTTTGAACATATACAAAAACCATACAAAGCTAAACCGGGGAAAAATGTAAGTCAGTTGCATTATGCAAAGCAAGGCATCATTACACCTGAAATGGAGTATATCGCTATTCGCGAAAACCAACGCATTGATGAAATACAAAACACAAATGGAAAAGACCCATTGTGCCATCAACACGCAGGAAATAGTTTTGGTGCAAACACCCCTATAAAATTTATTACTCCTGAATTTGTTAGAGATGAAATTGCTGCAGGCCGTGCAATCATTCCTGCAAACATCAATCACCCCGAAAGTGAGCCAATGATTATTGGTAGAAACTTTTTGGTAAAAATAAACACTAACATAGGTAACTCGGCTGTTTCTTCGAGCATTGAAGAGGAAGTGGAGAAAGCTGTGTGGAGTTGCCGTTGGGGCGGAGATACTTTGATGGATTTATCTACCGGAAAAAACATACACGAAACACGCGAGTGGATTATACGTAACTGCCCTGTGCCGGTTGGTACAGTGCCAATTTACCAGGCATTAGAAAAAGTAAATGGCAAAGCCGAAGATTTAACCTGGGAAATTTTTAGAGATACATTAATTGAGCAAGCTGAGCAAGGTGTAGATTATTTTACCATACATGCAGGTGTGCTGTTACGTTATGTTCCGCTTACAGCAAAACGTATAACGGGTATCGTATCGCGTGGTGGTAGTATTATGGCTAAATGGTGTTTATCGCATCACAAAGAAAATTTCTTGTACACGCACTTCGAAGAGATTTGCGAAATTATGAAAGCTTACGACGTTTCTTTTTCTTTAGGAGATGGTTTGCGTCCTGGTTGTATTGCAGATGCTAATGATGCCGCTCAGTTTGGGGAATTAGAAACTTTGGGTGAGCTTACTAAAATTGCTTGGAAACACGATGTACAGGTTATGATTGAAGGTCCTGGTCACGTGCCAATGCATTTGATAAAAGAAAACATGGACAAGCAATTAAAAGAGTGTCATGAAGCACCTTTTTATACACTTGGTCCATTGACAACCGATATTGCTCCGGGTTACGACCATATAACTTCTGCCATTGGTGCAGCTATGATTGGTTGGTTTGGTACTGCCATGTTATGCTACGTTACACCTAAAGAGCATTTGGGCTTACCTAATAAAAAAGATGTAAAGGATGGTGTTATCACTTATAAAATTGCAGCACATGCTGCCGATTTAGCCAAAGGTCATCCGGGTGCGCAGTATAGAGACAATGCTTTGAGTAAAGCACGTTTCGAATTCCGTTGGGAAGATCAATTTAATTTATCATTAGACCCTGATACGGCTCGTGAGTTCCATGATGAAACGTTACCGGCCGAAGGTGCTAAAATTGCACACTTCTGTTCTATGTGCGGACCACATTTCTGTTCAATGAAAATTACGCAGGATGTGCGCGACTATGCAGAAAAGCAAGGAATGATTGAAGACGAAGCTTTGAAAAAAGGCATGGAAGAAAAATCGAAAGAGTTTAAAGAAAAAGGCAGCGAAGTTTATTTGTAAACCATGAGTGATAAAGTTATATATCGAATTATAAAAAAAGTTGATTTGCCCCACACAAAAGTAGAATTGCGTGATGATGACATTATTCAATTTTTTTATGGCGATTATGTGCATTATAACGCAAAAATTGCGCAAGAGGTTGAAGATGTAGTAATACAAATGATAGAGGATAAAACTTATGTATCGTTGCGTATAGCAGGTAAGCAATCAAGCATTTCATTAAAGTTAATGGATTACTTATCAAGAGGCAGAGGATGCTTACTCACATTGGCAGATGCTTTTGTTATTCAATCATTCATTCATCGAGTATTGGCTAAAATTTATTTAAAGTTCTCAAAACCATATGTGCCAACTAAATTTTTTGAAAATATTACAGATGCCGAAACTTGGTTAAAATCCTTAGATAAAAACATGTTGAAATCAAACCATAAATTAAATATTACAAGGGTTAATTAAATGTTGTCAAAACGTATATATTTATTAAGCATAGCAGGCTTTGACCCAAGCGGTGGAGCAGGTGTGCTAGCTGATGTTAAAACGTTTGAAAGCAACAAAGTGTATGGCTTGGGAGTTATATCTGCAAATACATTTCAAAACGATACTGAGTTTAAAAATGTTGATTGGGTTTCTGCTGAAAAAATAATTGAACAAATAGCTATTCTGCAAAAACGTTTTGAGTTTGAATATGTGAAAATTGGTTTGATAGAAAATTTAGAAGTTTTAAATACAATAGTATCCTATTTAATATCAAAGAATGCAAACACTAAAATTATTTGGGATCCTATTTTAAAAGCAAGTGCAGGCTTTGAATTTCATAAACAAGTAGATAGTGCTTTGTTAGAGAAAATATTCAAACAGCTTTATATAATAACGCCTAATATGCCTGAAGCTTTATTACTTGGCTCATTTAAAGATGCCACAGAAAACGCAAAACAGCTTTCAAAATATTGCCACGTGTTTTTAAAAGGTGGGCATGCCGAAAAGAAAGTAGGATATGATACTTTATTTTTAAAAGAAGGAAAACAATTTTCATTCCGACCGAAAACAAAAAATATATTTCCTAAACATGGTTCAGGCTGTGTGTTGTCATCAGCCATTGTAGCTAATTTAGCTAAAGGAGAAGATTTGCAACGCGCTTGTTTAAAAGCGAAACAATATACCGAGCGGATTTTAAGTAGTAATAAAACATTGTTAGGTTATCATAAAATATGATTTCGAAATTACAGTATATAACACAAGACGTTGAAAATGCCTCGCATGTGCAGTTGATAGAAGATGCCTGCAAAGCAGGGGTTAATTGGATACAACTTCGTTTAAAAAACAAATCTTACGAAGATTGGAAAACTATTGCAGAAGAAGCATTGGCTATTTGCAAAAAGTATAATGCCAAATTAATTATAAACGATAATGTTGCTTTAGTAAAAGAAATTGGTGCTGATGGTGTGCATGTGGGAAAGCAAGATATGCCGGTATCTAAAGCCAGAGAAATTTTAGGCGCTGATTTTATTATTGGTGGAACAGCTAACACGTTTGAAGATGTGAAATTGCATGCAAAATCTGGTGCTGATTATATAGGGCTTGGCCCCTTTCGTTTTACAACTACCAAAGATAAATTAAGCCCGATTTTAGGTTTAGATGGATACAAAGCAATTGTAGATAAGTGTAAGCAAGAAAATATAAACGTGCCTATTATTGCTATTGGAGGAATTACGGAAAGTGATATTAAAGATATAACTACTACGGGTGTACATGGAGTTGCTGTAGCAAGTGCTATAACACGCGCTG
>DATHOW010000241.1:0-42516 GCA_035484495.1 Bacteroidia bacterium
TTAACGTCCATTGTGGAAAGTAATCAGCATTAATAATATAAAGATAATAATTTTTGCTTTCTACTCTCGTCAAAGCAATTGTTATTCTAACGGTTACTTGCCTTCGGTTAAAAATGCAATCTTTTAGTAAAGAAGTTGCAGGGAAGCGTGCTTCACACCAATTGGAAAGTTAGGTCGTAGTCTTGTTACGAAACACGAAGGTCTTTGGTTTGTTTGGTCCGAGGAATAATTCTTTTTAAGAAAATTTGTGGTCATTTTACCTGCTTGAAGAGTAGTCAAAACAGTTTCACGTGAATTGGTATTTGACCAGTTCTGAGATGAAGTGAGCAGAGCATAACTAAAAAAACTGCCTGTTGGGGACAATACAGACTCTTGACCGCGAGAGCATGACATCAAAATCTGAGCTCCATCAGGATTATCTAGTATTGCCTCATTGAATAATTGACGAGCGCGAAGTTTTGGGACTGATGAACGGAAATTCATGTATTGCTCAACGTCTCCAATACCCTCGAGATAATGATACGCTTCCAAATAACTTTGGCACGCATCAAATATGATAAGTTTTTTTGTTGATTGGATATGGTTAATTATCGTCTGAGCTGCAACAGCATCATTTTCATTGATATTAAAAACTGCTTTTTGTGTATTAGTCGCAAAAAAACCATGCCCGCTAAAAATGAAAATAGTGAAATCGGCAGGTAAGGCTAACAATTGAGCTTTCAATCTTTTCCAACTCGGATTTTTTAACACAGTGATCTCGTCAGGATTAAAAGCACCACCAATTGGAGATTTAAAGTAACGTTGGTAGTTAATAACGTCAGCTTTTACACCCATTTGAAAAGAGTAATCTTCATTAACAGGAGAACCAACTATAAATATGCGACGTGTAATCATTTGTTTTCTTTATGACTAAGTATAAAGATAGTGTTTTTCATAATTACTATGAAAAATTGGACTTTTATAAATGGTTGCTCAAACCCTATTATTGGCTAATACCGCATTTTCTTTAAAGCTTCTTCGACTTCGCTGCGTTTGCCTCAAGCGAAGTTGGGTTAAAGTTTTTAATTTCTTCGGGAGTAAATTTAGCCATTTCCCCCGACAAATCAGCCACACGCTCCAAAAAGTAATTTGGTTTATCCAATCGACATTCATCTTTTTGCCGATTATAGCTAATACCCTCCGAAAAGAAGGCATTTTGCAATTCTTGGCGTTGCATATAATCGCCGGAAGCCCACATTTTAGGCAGGTTTTCAGCCATCGTAAAGGAAAATTTTATTAAGGCATCCAACCTCGACAATTCAATTGTGTTATTCTTCATTCTCGCCTCAATTTCATCCCGTTCGACTTCAAACTTTTGCTTGTATTTTTGATAAAGGTCGCCCGCTATCTCTTCTAGTATATAACGTTCCTCAAGCCTCTCAACCTTTTTATTTAATTCCGCAATCCTTGCTCTTTCTGCCGCTTGATTTTCAGTAAGACTAATATTCATCTGATTGAAAGTGTGTTTTAAATAGCGTTCAATTAATTTATAACACTTTCCTTTAACCGTATAACGGTTTAACCGTTCAAAAAATTGACGGTTTAACAGATTGGCGTTTCGATTACACTTACAGCCCGGCGTATTGCATTTGTAATAAGGTGTGTCGGTATCCTTTGCGATATACCCTCGCATTGATTCATTACAAACCGCACATTTCATAAAGCGTTTTAATGAAATTTCCGGACGCTCCTTTTTCGTTTGCAAACCAAGTTTCTTTTCAGATAGAATTCCGTTGACTTGTAAAAACAAATCTTTAGAAATTAATTTCTCGTGCCTTCCTTCCAAAGCTTCTCCTTCTAGAGCTTTATGAACCATCATTCCGCAGTAAAAAGGATTAGTCAGAATTTCAGCCACTCTTCGCAAACAGTAATCTACTTTTAAGTTCAGTAAGCGTTGCCTAATCTGTTCATTAGGCAAACGCTCCTGAGCTTTCCACAAGAAAATCTTTTTAATAATCTTACTCGTATCATTGAGAACGATTTTTCGTTCTCCGTTTATTCGTATTATATCATAACCTATTGGTGGTTTCGCACACCAATCACCTTTCAACAATCGTTCTTTAACTCCTGCCATACTTTTTTGTCGCCTTAATTGGTTATCAAATTCTCCAAATAAGAACAACATCTTCTGTTGCATGATTCCTGCCGGATTGGAAGTATCTATCGGTTGGGTGACCGAAACGATCTCTGTTCCAAGTTTTCGAAGTTGGGTACTCAACCAAATCGAATTTTCATTCCGTGAAAAGCGTTCTAAACTATACACCAAGATTTTTGAAATTTTGTGCTTCGTTGTTTTTAGATACTTAATCATTCTTTGAAACTCCTTTCTCTCATCGGTTTGTGCGCTTTCATACGTACCACCAAATCGCTCCCTTATTAAGAGCTTGTGTCGCTTGGCGTATTCCTGCGCTCCCTTGAGTTGAGTTTCTAAACTTAAGCCATCCATTTGTTTAGCACCGGATACCCTTGTGTAGATAACGCAATCATCGGTGATGATCCTGATTTGTTTTTTGCCTTTGGCAAAGTTGTTAAACAACTTACTGTCGTTTGTCATGATGATTTACTTTTTGGTTATTATTTATGCTGCTTCTTTAAGTTCTTCGATTATGTTTCCTTTTTTTAGGTTTATTATTTCGCAATCCTGATCATTTTGTTGTGCTGCAAATAATTCATACGCCACTTTACAAAAAATCTTTACGCTTTTTAATACTCCGTTTAATTCCTCTTCACTTAAATTTTCATCTTCTACTAATTCCGCAATTTCTTTTGCGCTTAGTTCTTCATTATTTTCATTCCATTCTTTTTCACAATGCTCTTTCATGTTGCCTCCTTCCGGAGCCCCATAAAGTGGGCATTATTCCAATCTAACATAAACTATACCTTCCACATAAAAAAGTCCCGCCAAATGCCCCAACGTGTGGGCAACACAGGGCTTCGCCCTTTCAAAATATAGCAGATATTCAAAAATGCCTAGTCATCCTCTTCTTCCGATTCTTCTTCTTCCTCGTCATCGTAATAATCATCGAGGAGTTCGGTTAAAGCAAATACTGCCGCGCGTTCATCTTTTTCATAGCTTACTTCAATTAGAATCTCGCCATCTTCGGTTACTCCGTTTATTTCATTTGTTAATTCATGTTCCGCCAAGGCTTCAGAAAATTCTTCTATAAAGTCACTTGGCACTTCAAATTCTTTTGTTCTCATTTTAATTAAATTTTACATTGTTATTGTTTTAAATTATACTTTTAGTTTATTCTTGTTTTCTAAGTTCAAGAAATTTGGCGGTGCTTTGTTTCTCACTTTCTTATTCATCTGTATTGCTTTTAAAAGTTAACTCGCTGAATTTTATTTTTGGCACTACATCTCTCAACTCGCAGCGATATACGATGAGATCTATTTTTAATTTCCGGTTTAATTTTAAAGGCACTTCTTCATCACCTTCGTTTTCGACACAAATCCGTTTAAGTTTATTTTTGAAGTCCGTTGTAAAATGCTTGAATGGGTAATTGTCCGGAAGCTTTTTAAAGTGTTCCGATTTTATCAGATGAATAAAGGAATTCGTTAATTCTGCTAAATCCATAAACGTGATGCTTTTTCGTTCCGATATAAATAACACTGCCTCGATCAAACATCTTAGCCGAACATTTACCCATTCTAAATTTTTGTTTATCAGTTTGTCGTTTGAAAACAAGTTGTGAGTGTGTTTAATGCTTCTTGTTTTATATAAAGTACCCACTTCATCTACAAATTTGCTCGGCATAAACTTGTATTCCTTTTCCTTTTTTAATTCTATTGCCGGGTTTTGTTCTTCCTGTTTTCGTATTTCCGGCAAAACCGTTTTGACGTTTTCGCCCGAAGTGTCAATTGACGGTTTGACGTGTTCTTCTTTTACGGTAACGCCAAACAACTCCACAGCCTTACGTTGCAAGTGATTTAATTGCCTGCAAGATGCCGAACAGTAATTTTTATCAATGCGTTTTGCATCAAACTCTTCTTTACAATATGCACAAGTCTTTATCATCTTAACTGTTTCTCCAATCGGTTTCTACTTCTTCAAATCGGTAATGATTATAATCATCAAGAATGCTTTCAATATTCTCTATTGCTCTTTGATGAAAGCCCAACCCGTTTTGATACTCTATTTTTATTTCAATGAAACTTTTGTTTTCATTTACTCCGGTGATCTCATTCTTTAATTCTGTTTCCTTGATAATTCTTACCACATCTATCAAAACATCAAGCGGAACCGTTAAAGTTTTAAATCTGTTTTTATCTTCCATTTTCCTTATTTTAAAACTGTGACTCTCTTTTTTGTTTGACGGATATGCTTTTCTTTCTTTGTCGGAAGAATTAATTCATCCTCGTCATCTTCTTCATCCTCTTTTTCTTTTCCGTCAAAACGTTTTGACGCTTCAATTCCCTTTAACGCTTCTTCCAGTTTGCTATGGAAATTTCTATCTACCTCCTTTTGCTTTTGTTTTATTTCTCGCATCTCATCTTTAAGGTCTTCGATTTGTTCCGCCATTACTTTGAAATTTTCCTGTAAAGGTTTACCCAAAGCATATAGCTTCCGCCCATACTTCCTAATCCGCTTAATATTGGCACTAACCATGAGGGTACTCCCTTATCCTGATCTCCTTCGAGAATGCTACCTGTTTTTGTATTTCCTTCTTCTGCTGCCATTGTTATCCGTTTTTATGGTTTGACTTTTTGTTTTTACTGAACAAAGTAACGGCGGGGTATTTTGTCACTTTCCCGTTTTCGCACGTAAGTGCAAAATTTTGCACCTAACAGCGAAATTTTGCAGATGATAGCGAAATTTTGCACCAAAGAGCATCTAAGTGCCGGTAAATGCCGATAAGTGATCTTAAGCGCACCAAAGGGAATGTTTTGGTAATTTCTTTTCGGATTCTTTAAGATTCTTTCAGGATTTTGCTTTTGAAAAACCATTATCAAACTGACATTATTTCCCCTTGAGAAACTGATTATCAACAAGTTTGCTTCTGCATATAGTTTAAGAGCTAAAAATTCGTATTTTTCGGTAGTTAACTTGGAGTATTTATGTCCGGCAACGAGGCGAAAACTAGAAAAGAGATCATTGATAAGCGCCTGCAAGTTGCAGGATGGAATGTTAGCGACCATACTCAGGTAGTTGAAGAGTTTGATATTGACGTTCGACCCCGGCTTGGGGTAGAGGAACCTTTAACTAAATACTCCGGCCATCAATTCAGCGATTATGTTTTATTAGGCAAGGATGGTAAGCCTTTAGCGGTTGTTGAGGCGAAAAAATCATCGGTTGATGCCAACGTCGGAAAAGAACAAGCCAAACAATACTGTACTAATATTCAAGCCCAACACGGGGGCGAATTACCTTTCTGCTTTTACACCAACGGACATGATATTTATTTTTGGGATTTAGACAACTACCCTCCTAAAAAAGTCCACGGGTTTCCTACACGTGACGATCTAGAACGGTATCAATATATCCGAAAGGCACGTAAAGCTTTAGCAAGTGAATTAATAAACACCAAAATTGCCGGACGTGATTATCAAATCGCTTCGATACGTGCGGTAATGGAAGCAGTAGAAAAGCGCAAGCGCAAATTTTTATTGGTAATGGCAACAGGTACAGGAAAAACTCGTACTTGCATTGCTTTAGTTGATGCATTGATGAGAGCTGGCTGGGCAGAACGCGTTTTGTTTTTGGTTGATCGTATTGCATTAAGAGATCAAACTCTTGAAGCGTTTAAAGAATTCTTGCCTAACGAACCTCGTTGGCCAAAACCTGGTGAAAAAGAGATTGCCACCGACAGAAGGATTTATGTTTCTACTTATCCTACTATGTTAAATGTGATAAGAGATAGTAAAAAAACTTTAAGCCCTCATTTCTTTGATTTACTTGTAGTAGACGAAAGTCATCGAAGTATTTATAATACTTACCAAGAAATTTTAGATTACTTCAATACCATTACATTGGGGTTAACAGCAACTCCAACAGATGTAATAGATCACAATACATTCAAATTATTTGAAAGTGAAGATGGTGTTCCAACTTTTGCTTATTCTTATGAGGAGGCTCTGAATCACGTTCCTCCTTATTTGAGTGGCTTTCAAGTAATGAAAATTAAAACCAAATTTCAAGAAGAAGGAATTAATAAACGAACCATTTCTTTAGAGGATCAAAAAAATCTGATTTTGGAGGGGAAAGAAGTATCTGAAATAAATTACGAAGGAACTGAAATAGAAAAATCGGTAATCAATAAAGGTACGAATGCTTTAATTGTTCGCGAATTTATGGAAGAATCCATTAAAGATGCTAATGGTGTGCTGCCCGGAAAGACTATATTTTTCTGCACAACAATGAAACATGCACGAAGAATGGAAGAGTTATTCGATGCTTTTTATCCTGAATACAAAGGGGAGCTAGCAAAAGTATTGGTTAGCGATGATCCTCGTGTTTATGGTAAAGGCGGATTGTTAGATCAGTTTACAAATAGCGATATGCCACGCATTGCAATAAGTGTGGATATGTTGGATACCGGGATTGATGTCCGAGAATTAGTGAATTTGGTTTTTGCAAAGCCTGTTTATTCCTACACTAAGTTTTGGCAAATGATTGGGCGGGGCACACGTTTATTAGAGCCAACAAAAATGAAATCTTGGTGCACAGAAAAAAATAATTTTCTGATTTTAGATTGTTGGGATAATTTCGAATATTTTAAATTAAACCCTCGTGGGAAAGAAGCAACTACCACTTTGCCTCTGCCTGTGCGATTATTTGGAATCCGCTTAGATAAAATTGAAAAAGCACAAGAATTAAATGCAACAGAAATTGCAACCAATGAAATAATAAAGTTGCGAAAGCAAATTGCAACTCTTCCAGATAATTCTATCGTAATTTTAGATGCAAAGCATGAGTTGCAGCGATTAGATGATGAAAATTTCTGGAACCTTTTGACTAGTGATAAATTGGAATTTTTAAAAGCAGTGGTAAAACCATTATTCAGAACAGTTTCTGACGCTGATTTTAAAGCTATGCGTTTTGAAAAAGATATTCTTGAAGTTTCATTAGCACATTTGGCAAATGAAAAAGAAAAATTTGAAGCGCTTAAAGAAAGTATTAGAGAAGAGATTTCCGAATTACCCTTATCTGTAAACATCGTAGCCAAAGAAGAAGAAATAATTCGAACTAGTCAAAGCAATCATTTTTGGGCTTCAATTACTGAGGATAAATTCGAAGAGTTAACGCAGAAACTTTGCCCTTTAATGAAATATAGGGATTCTATTGTTCCGCTTGGCCCTGCTAAATTTAATTTTAAAGATACCTTAAGCGAAAAGGAATATGTTGAATTTGGCCCACAACACGAAGCGTTGAGCATCGCTAAGTATCGCGAATTGGTGGAAAAGAAAGTAAATGAATTGGTGTCGAACAATCCTTTATTACAAAAACTAAAACAAGGAAAAGAAATTACTTCAACTGAAGCAGACATACTAGCAGAACAATTACATAACGAACATCCGCATATAACAGTTGATTTATTAAGAAGGGTGTATAATCATAGGAAGGCTCAACTTGTTCAGTTTATTAAACATATTTTAGGAATTCAAATACTAGAATCATTTCCTGAATCTGTTTCAAAATCATTTGACCAATTTATTGAAGAACATACTTACTTAAATACTCGCCAATTAGAATTCTTGAATTTACTTCGCATTTTCCTAATTGAAAAAGGAGATGTTGAGAAAAGAGATTTAATTACTGCGCCTTTCACTAGTATTCATCCTGATGGCATTCGTGGAATATTTTCAAATTTAGAAATAGAAGAAATAATATTATTCATCCAAAAATTAGCCGCATAAAATGCTTACACAATCACTTAAAAGTAAAGTTGCCGCCCTATGGGATAAATTCTGGAGCGGAGGAATCTCAAACCCTCTTAATGCAATTGAGCAGATCACATATTTACTATTCATGAAACAGTTGGATGAAACTGATAAAAGAAAAGTAAGCAATGCTGATTTTTTGAACGAAAAATATACTTCAATTTTTTCAGGAAAATATTTTCCTCCTGGAGTTGACGATAAGGACAGTAAAAATGCTATAGATAAAGAAACTCTGAGGTGGAGTTATTTTACCCGTATGCCGAGCGAAGAAATGTTGCTTCAGGTACAAAGCCGTGTGTTTCCTTTTATTAAGCAGTTAGAAGACGTAAATTCTTTTTTTACAAAGCACATGGCGAATGCTGCTTTTCTAATTCCAAGTGGTAGGATGCTAACTGAAGCCACAAAAACAATAGACGAGATTTATAAAGAATTAGAAAAAGAAAATCGTTTCATAGATGCTCAAGGGGATTTTTATGAGTATTTATTGGACGAATTAAGAAGTTCAGGTAAAAATGGTCAATTTAGAACACCAACGCATATAATTGAATTAATTGCCGAACTTGTTGAACCAAAATTAGGAAATCGCATCGCTGATCCTGCGAGCGGAACTGCCGGCTTCCTTTTAGGCGCATATAAATATCTTATTACGCAGTATACAAGTCCAAAATACAGACAGCAGGACGACAATGGTTTTATCAGGGGAACACTTGCGGATAAGCTGGTAGAAGAAAAAGCTAAAAAGATACTAAATGAAGAAACCTTTTTCGGTTTTGACATTGATCCCACCATGATTCGGATTGGCCTAATGAACTTAATGATGCATGGAATCACGCTTCCGAGAATTGATTATAAGGATACTCTTAGTAAAAACTATAATGAGGACAATGCCTATGATATTGTTATGGCAAATCCTCCTTTCACAGGAAATATTGATAAAGGGGATTTGAATGAAACTTTTAGTATCTCCTCCACGAAGTCGGAATTACTTTTTGTTGAGCGCATTTATAAAATGCTTAGGATGGGTGGCACTGCCGGAGTAGTGGTACCGCAAGGGGTTTTGTTTGGAAGTGGTAACGCATTTAAAGGTATACGTAAAATTTTGATCGATAAGTGCGAGTTGAAAGCCGTTATCACTATGCCAAGTGGAGTTTTTAAGCCATATGCTGGAGTAACGACAGCGATTTTAATTTTCACAAAAGGAGGGGAAACTAACCGTGTTTGGTTTTATGAAATGCAGAATGATGGATGGAGCTTAGATGACAAGCGCAATCCGTTAATAAAATCAGATGGCAGCCGAGATTTTGGTGACTTGCATCTTATAATTGATGCTTATAAAAAGCGTGATCCTAAAAAGGGAAGTGATAGAACCCAGAAAACCTTCTTTGTTCCAAAATCTGAAATCGAAGACAATGATTATGATTTGAGTTTAAGTAAATACAAAGTGGAAGTTTACAATGAAATGAAATACGATGAACCTAAAGACATTTTAAGTAAACTGAAAGCAAATGAACAGAGCATTATTAGTGCGATCACTGAATTAGATTCCTTTATTAAATGAGAGAAGAGTTACTAAAAGATATTGCAGAAGTAATCGCAGGACAATCACCCCCATCTGATAGTTATAATAAAGAAGGTGAAGGAACCCCCTTTTTTCAAGGCATGGCCGATTATGGAGAGAAATTTCCCATAACAAGGAATTGGTGTAGCAAGCCTACAAAAATTTCTCTTCCAAATGATATTTTAATTTCTGTGAGAGCACCGGTTGGGCCAGTGAATATTAATAATATTGAAGCTTGTATCGGTAGGGGATTAAGTGCTATACGAGTAAAACCGAACTATAGCTACGAGTACCTTTATTATTTTTTGAAAGCAAACTTAAAGCAAATAGCAAACTTAGGAGTTGGCTCTACCTTTACTGCAATTACGCAAAAAGAACTCGGAAATATAAAAATTTCCGTCCCTGATTCGTTGTCAGATCAAGTTAAAATTGCGACAGTGTTAAGTAAAGCAGAGGCACTCATGAAGCAACGTGGCGAAAGCATTGAGCTACTTGATGAATTTTTGAGGAGTACTTTCTTGAAAATGTTTGGCGATCCTGTTAAAAATGAGAAAAATTGGAATCAAGATTTGTTGGGCAACACCACACTAAAGATTACAGATGGAGAACATTTAAGCCCCAAGCTGACACAACATGGATTCCATATTGTTACTGCAAAAAATGTATTAAAAGACAAAATAGATTTTACTGAAAGTAATTTCGTATCAGAGTCAGATTATACAAAATTTACAAAAAAATGCAATCCTGAAAATGGTGATGTTCTATTAGTAAGTCGGGGAGCAACTATTGGAAGATGTGTAGTAGTGAATGTTGATAGGCCATTCTGTTTAATGGGAAGTGTAATACTTATTAAACCCAATAAAACAAAACTAAGCGGGTCATTCATTAACTATCTTTTCAAAAATAACTCTTTTTTTCGGAGGTTAATTGTGACATCAGGATCAAGTGCACAACAAGCCATTTATATTGCAGGCTTAAAAAAGGTTAAAACCATTACACCTCCAATCAAATTACAAAATCAATTTGCTGCAATCGTTGATAAGGCAGAAGCATTGAAAGAACAGTTCGGGAGAAGTCAAAGTGATCTAAAAGCTCTTTATAGCTCCTTAAGTCAGAGAGCATTTAAGGGTGAATTAGATTTAAGTGCAGTTCAGATTGAAGAAAAGTGGTATAATTTCTCCGGTGATGAACCAGAAGAAAAAGATCCTGTAAAAAAGGCAGAAATCAAAAAGTATTTTGATGAGCAAATAAAAAAACTTGAGAGGGGTGATTTTGATTATTTAGACAAAAGATATGGTGACCCATTTGATGTAGACGAAAAGACGGCTAAAAAACAAGGAAAAGATTTTTACAAGGAATGGGTTAAGTTACATAAGAAAAAACCGAGGAGAAGATTAACTTGGGACAAGGTAAGTACGCAGCAAATAGCTGAATGGACAAAAGAAAAATATGTGAATTGCCATTTCACAAGCGAAATGTTGGTTAGGTTTTTAATGGAGGAACACATAACTGTTCCTGCTTATTACTCTTCTGAGGAATTAAAGAAATATCCTAAAACAAATGAGGCAGACGATTTGAAAAACTTTGTCTTCTCCGCGTTAAATAATAAGAACCCATTTATCAAATTAAAACAGGTGTTTTACAATGCAAAAGAGAAGAATATTCGTTTAAAGTTATCACCAGAGGATAAAGAACTAACAAAAGATCATACTCCAAAGGAGCGATCCGGAATTTATTTTACGATAGAGGAATGAAGTTAGTTAGCGTTAAAATACTTGGCGAAGACTTTCGGAGTTTAGCAAATAATAAACTTTATAAGTTTAATGAAGGGGTCATCCGCAAGGACAGGTTATCTTCAAAAGTATTTGCTGGGCTAAATGGAAGTGGCAAATCAAATTTTCTTGAATTGCTTGCTGAGATATTTTTCTATTTAGAAAAATATCACCTTAAATCAGTTTCTACCAGCGAGAAAAGAGCAAAGAATATCGGTTTTGAAATTGAATACATACTTCCAATAGATAGCCTTTTACTGGGAGTTGCTAAGTACAATTTCAAAGATGGATGTCATGTGAGGATCATAAAACAATTGGACGAACTGCCGGAATTTTCTTTTAAAAAATACGGGGGAAAGGACTTTATTCGCTTAGATGACACTACAGAATTCTTGCTACCTACAAAGGTTATAGCTTATACTTCAGGTCAAAATGAATTATTGAGTAATCCCTTTCACAAAATTAAGTATCACTATTTTAAGGAGCTTCAGAAAGTGGACCCTCAAAATAATGCCGTAAGTGATCGACTTTTTTTCCTCGATAATAGCTCCAATTTCTCAATCTTCGTTGCTAACATGCTCCTTGCAAGTCCGGCCAAAATGGATTACGTGAGGGATATTTTTAAAATCGAAGATTTACATTCGTTTCGCATAACAATAAATCTTGTTGATTATAAAAAATACAAATTTCACATAAGTGACGAGATTCAAAGCTATATCGATAGATTAAAGCAGTGTGCAACAACCTGGATTAATCGTCAAAAGGAAAGAGAGGATATAATAATCTTGGATTATTCCATTAATCAAGCCACTCACGATGCGTTTAAATTTCATTTTAATACATCATTCGAACTATTTAAGGCGTTTTATGAATTGGATAGTTTAAATCTGCACTTAGTAGCGAAGGACACTAGAAGCCTGATGTTAAAGGCGCATAAATCACTTAATATATCTGATGAATTACCAAAACCTGATCCATCGCGTCTTATTTTCAGGATTGAAAAGATTAATCTGAATAAAATTGTTGAGGAAGGTAAACCTTCCAAAGAAATTTATTACAAAGGGTTGTCTGATGGAGAGCATCAATTTAACGAAGTTATAGGCTCGGTTATGATGATGGAGGAAGAAGGTTGCTTGTTTTTAATGGATGAGCCAGACACTCATTTCAACCCAATATGGAGAGCAAAAATGATAGAGATGCTAAATTTCGTTGCAGCTACCAAATTTGAAAAACGTGAGAGATATAAGGTCGATCCCAACAATAAAATTATACTGGCGAAAAATAAAAAGCCTGTTAAAGAAAAGTACCTCTATCCATCTAAAGTGAGGAGACATGAAATTATTATTACAACGCATTCTCCTTTCGTAATAAGTGATAGCCAGTCTGAGGATGTATATAAATTTGATAAGGTTAATGGCGAAGTTGTTTATGTAAATCCAAAAATTGAAACTTATGGTGCTTCAGTAAGTTTGTTGCTTCAAGAGATATTTGATAGGAGAATCTCCATTTCTGATTTATCTAACTATGATCTAGGAGAACTTCGTAATATGTTAAGAGAGTTGAAGAGACCAACAGTTCTCAAAGCTACCATTGAGGAAATTAAAGCTAAGTTAACTGGCTTCGGAGAAAGTATTGAAAAATTTGATTTATACAGTTTGCTGAACCAAATTGAAAAGGATATTAAGAAAAAGTGATTTACGCATACGAACATATTCCACATACTATCGAAGGTTTTCACGAAAACATCGCTTATTTTTTTGACTCATTAGTCGCAAAAGATTTAGCGAAGTACGATGAAAAGCAATTATTAAAGAAGTCTTTCATACCAATAATTAATAGATCAAAAAAACTCGTTAACGCCCTAAAGGAAATCACTAAACAATATCATTTACTTGGCAAAAAGGACAAAAAAACCATAAAGGATGCACTAAAAAACAAC
Source organism: Bacteroidia bacterium (assembly GCA_035484495.1). Taxonomy (GTDB): domain Bacteria; phylum Bacteroidota; class Bacteroidia; order B-17B0; family Aurantibacillaceae; genus PALSA-968. Next base: position 13,190 of record DATHOW010000241.1, read on the forward strand.
GTGGATATAAAAAAACTATGCGATAATACCGGAGGATATTCACCTGTCAAATATGTGAAAATATCGGATGAGACTTTTAAGGCTCTCTTAAAAGGATTTTTGACAGAATTGTGGGAAGGGTACTATTTTGTTAACTCCATTAGAGATGAGTTTGGAACGGTACAGGAACATTTTACAGAATTTAAAAAGAAGCAAAGTGGAAAGGTTTGTCCATTTTGCGGTCTATATCCTTTAAAGCCCGCTGACGGAGATAGTAGGAATGCTTATGATCACTATATCCCAAAGGCCTTTTATCCTTTCATTTCTGTTAATTTCCAAAATCTGTTTCCGATATGTCATGAATGTAATAGCGATGAAAAAAAACAAATTGATACACTTTTCAGGGGTACGTCCCGTAGGAAAGTTTTTTTTCCTTATGATACTAAATACAATGCAAATCGATTAAGTGTAAGCATTTCCCCAAAAGAGAAGTACTCTAAAAAAACTTTAAAAACCCTATTAGACGAAATTGATTGGGAAGTTGCAATTAAGCTTGCAGGAAAAAGCGATCCTCGACTTCGATCTTGGGATGAGATATTTAATATAAAGAATCGCTATAAAAATAACCTTCTTGAATATCAAAAGACGTGGTTTGAAGATTTCATTTTGAAAAGGTACAGAGAAGATATGGCTGATAAGCTGACGTTTAAACGCTTTAAAGAGAAATTAATGAGCGATGCGAAAGGTCAGATAAAGGACAATCCCCTCAGCATTTTGAGATTTGTTTATTTTAATTTCATTTTTTCCGTTTCCGATATTGAGGGGAAATTAAATACATTATAATTTAATAGTTAATGCCAAGAACGCTCTTAGATGACGATTATTCCCAAGAATGGCCTCCACAAGATAAGTTTCCAATAAATAACGACACTTATCAACGGACGGTTAAGGCGGAGGTATTAAAAGACATCAAGGAATCAGAACATTACTTAATTATCACCGGGTTCACTTCATTAGCAAATATTATTGAGATTTTCGGTGCATCCCCTTTTGAAAAACTCTCTTCTTTAAAAATTGTCTTAGGTTTTGAGCCGGAACCACGAAGAAGAAAAAAATGGCCGGTGCAATCCCTTCCCCTTGAAATCAGAAATTATTGGTTGAAAGAAAATTTTTCAATCATGCTTGGTGGGCCGATCATAGATATTATCGAGCAAATAAAACAGGGCCGGATTGAGTTCAGATGTTATGATAAACTACACGCTAAAATATATATCGGTGATGAACACGCAATTCTCGGTTCCGCCAACTTTAGTAAAAATGGTATTACAAAACAGCAAGAAGCAAATATTAAAGTAAGTAAAAGCAAAAGAGGAAAAAAAGAAGCTGAACAATATGTTGACATAAAAACGATCGCACAAAATTATTACGACAAATCCGATCCTTATAATGATGAGGCGATTGCTCTTTTCAAAGCTCTCCTTTCTGAAGTTAGCTGGCAAGAAGCATTGGCCAGAGCCGTAGCAGAGATCATTGAAGGAGAATGGCTAAAGGAATATCCGCATTTATATCAAGCAATTATTAATACAGATTTATGGCCTTCGCAAAGAATGGGGGTTTCAAAAGCAATGTATGTATTGCAAAACCAACAGAATGTTTTAATAGCAGATCCTACCGGATCAGGAAAAACGAAATTCTCAACCACCCTTGCTTTAACTCTATTTCATTGGTTCTGGGAAAACGGAAGAAAGGATAAATCAAACCCTTTGATTATCTGTCCTCCTCAAGTAATCGACAATTGGAAAAAGGAGCAACAGAACATCAAATTTTTTAATGAAATATGCTCAATGGGAATTTTGAGTGTTGGAAGTGATAAAAAAAGAAAGGAGTTTGTAAAGTCAATAGAGCAAGCGAGTATATTAATTATAGATGAGGCTCATAACTACCTAAATAAGAATTCTAAAAGAAGCGATGCGCTTGCCTCCCACACTGCGGATCATGTAATTCTTTCGACCGCTACACCAATTAATAAAAAATCGGACGATTTGCTTCGCTTAATTGAATTACTCGACGTAGATAATCTTGGAGATCAAGAATTAAAAGAGTTTAAACTGTTGAGAAATCCCAAAAACAGAAGAAAGGACGCTCAACACTTGGATAAATTACGGAATTACATTGGGCAATACATTGTAAGAAGAACAAAAAAACAACTTAATCGCTTAATTGATCAGGAACCCGAAAAATATCATAATGCGGAAGGAAATTTATGCCGTTTTCCAAAAACGAACTGTGAGGTTTATGAAACCGGAGAAAATGATAATGACATAAAAATTGCAGGACAAATCTCTGAACTTCTCTCAAAATTAAAAGGTGTAAATTATCTTAGAAAACTAACCCGGCCGGAATTCCCTTTGGAAACAAAGGAAGACGAGATCAAATATATTAACCAACGAATTAGGTCGGCTCCGGCTTTAGCAGGTTTTTTAGTTCGGTCAAAACTCCGGTCTTCACATTGCGCTTTGTTGGAACTTTTGGAGGGCTCAGAGGCGGCTATGGATTATTTTGAGTTTAAATCCCTGAAATCAAAAACCGGGAATATTATCAGTAAAATAAATGCTTTTAAGAAGTTAAAGCCGATAATATCCTTTGACAAATCCATCGTGCCGGATTGGTTGACCGATATGAGCAAATATACACTTGTTTGTGAAGAGGAAGTGGAGATTTACAAGAAGATTGCTTCGTTAGCAAAAGGGTTCAGCGGAAATAGAGAACGAGCTAAAGCGGATCTTCTTTTAAAACTGATGAAGCAATATAAAAAGGTATTAGCTTTTGACAGTACAATTCTTACCCTTGATTTTTTGAAGAAGATAATTATTGAAAAACACCAAAAGGATTTGGAGGTTTATGTAGTGACTGGACAGAGCGAAAAAATGAAAGAAACTATAAAGGATAAATTTAGTTTGGGTTCTAAATCACAAGAGAATATAATTGCACTCTGTTCTGATGCCATGTCTGAAGGCGTAAATCTACAAGATGCCAAGGCTGTTGTTTTATTAGATATGCCAAGTGTTCTACGGATTATTGAACAGCGCATCGGAAGGCTTGAGCGTATGGACAGTTCACATAAAGAAATTTATGCTTATTGGCCGAATGATTCAGAAGCTTTCTCTTTAAAGGGAGACAAAAAATTAATTGATACACTATTAGTTACCGAATATCTAATAAGCAACAATGTTGATTTCCCGAAAATCCTTTATGAGAAACATTTAAAATCTGATGTGTCTGTAGACAATATGATCGAAGCGTACAAGGAATATAATGTTGGCGATTATGAATGGGAAGGAATTAAGGACAGTTTCAAGCCAATTTATGAATTGATTGAAGGTGAGAAAGCTTTAATTGATGCTAAAATTTACGAAGAGATTAAAAAGGTAAGTAGCTCTGTGAAATCAAGGGTTAGTTTCGTTAAAGCACCTCTTCCATTTAGTTTTTTTGCCTTCAGAGGAGATGTGTCTAAAAGCCCTAAGTGGTTTTTTATTGATAACAAGGATAATTCTTATACTGAATTCCCGGAAATTTGTGAGCAATTAAGAATTCATATTCAGCCGGAAAATATCAAAGCTGAACATTGGACAAAGGAAACGGATAAGTTTCTTGTTGAAGCAGTTCAAAAATTAAAACAAAAAGAACTTTCTTTATTGCCTAATAAAAGAAAAAGAGCATTAACTGTTGCTCGGATCCTTCTTGACAAACATTTTAAAAAAACTAAAGAGATACCTCGGAAGCAGCTTATAGATAATTTAAAGAAGCTATTCGATACAAGTCATGCCGGAGAGCAGGGAATAGTGGATTATTATCATTTTGCTCAAAATTGGCTGGATATACTTCAGCCTATACTTAATAAAAAGAGGAAACAAAACAGAAGGAAGAGATTTGTATTTAGTCTGAATGATCTTACAGACAAAGAAGTTCCCTTGCCTGATGACCAATTAGAACGTCTAATAAAAAATTGTCCCTATACTGAAACAATAGATGAAAAGGTAGCGGCTTGTATTATAGGAATCTCAGTATAACTAATTGGTTATAGTTTTTCTATGTGCGTTGCAATTCGTTTCAATAGGTCGTCAAACTCAGGTTGCCCCTGGTAATACAAAGCGGCTGTAGTTTTATATCTTGCTGTAAATTCAGCACGTATTTCGGGAGAGGATAATATAAAAGCTTCGTTTTTATGAATGGGGATTTCAAAATCAACTGCCGGGAATCTCTTTTCTTTATGCTTCAAATATTCCAGTGTACCGATGAATTCTAAAACTTCCGGAGAACCAAGTAAACAAAATACATCATAGTATTGGCGCATAAAATTAACACCTTTGTTTCTACTCGTTTGTTCATTGCGAAATTTAGTAGCAATCGTTTGTAATTTTTCTACTAATGTATAGCCGGGATGATAACAAATTATATCAATAGCTCGATTATCTTTAACATCAACTTTCTGTTCATGCGCTTTGTCAAACGCCCAAGAGCTTATGTTAACAGTTTTATTTGGTGTAACGTCATCAAATCCGGCCTCCAAAAGAATTCCGTCTTTCATCGCTCCAACTTTATCAACTTTGTTTTCGTAATGCAATCGAATACCTCCACTTCGATAAGTGGTTTCCTCATCAAAAGCTGTATCTCTTACTATTGAAGTTATACCGGGTATTTTTATTTCGGTTGCAAGCGAATCATAAAACAGTTTGCGTTTCGCTGCGTTGTTTTTGTTGGTATTCTTCGGGTTTTCATTAATGTCAAACTTTTCCTCCGGTTTAATGTGGATATCAATATCCTCAGAAAACCTATTTATTAGTTTATATCCTTTGGACAAAGAAGTTCCACCTTTTAACTCAAATTGAAAACCTTGTTTTTTTAAGCCATACAAAACATGCATGATCCAGTAATCCTTTTCGATTAATCCGGGTTCAATATTCTTTTCATTGGCAAGAATATTAATAAGAGAAGCAAAGTCTTTATGATCGTGCAAGTATTCAGGCATGTGCAAGTGTAGTATTATTGGTCATAAGTGATTTTAGCATTTTCTTAGTCTTAGCATTTCCGTACTCCATAACAACATGTTTCAATTTTTGAAAAGGCATTTGAGAAGCCTTAGCAAGTAATTTATTCAATACGTTATCGCGATCTTCAGCTAAGTTATCTAAATTATTTGCGAGATCCACCAACAAAAACTCTTCTGTCATTTTTGAAGGAAAATGATGTTTCAATTGGAACTCAAAATCTCTATTTCCTAATTTAAACTTTCCATGTCGCTTATGATTGTAAACAACTTTTTTATTATAAAGTTGAGTTGTGCCTACGCCAAGACTATTATAAAAATTGGGTGAAACAAGAAGAAATCGGTCATCTTTTAAAAAGCTGCGTACTAAAACATCTTCATCAGGCGGAACTTTTCCAAATACAGAAGTCTGAGGAACATAATACAATCCCTGAGAGAGTTTTTCTAAAACTCCCTCTTTCAATAATTCATCAAGATGTCTATCAACGGATTTTGACCATTCAGATAATTCATTCCTTCGATAAACTCTTCCTTTTTTTAAATGCTTTTTAAGCTCATTCAAAGTTGTCATGTTATTATTCCTCCTATACAAAGGTAATAAATTATCAATTAGTATGCAAGTATTTTCATTTAAAATCCATGCAAATATATCACTTAAATATATAATTATCAAATAGATGTAATATTTTTAGTTAAATTACTAATTCGATATGTTTGGCGATCGCTGAATTCAAACAAAAGACGCTTTCCCTAAAAAGTGTCTTTTGTTTGAAATAATTACCAGCTTTTACTTTTAGTTCAAGAAGAAATAGAAACAATAAAAAACCGCTTTTATTTTTGATTGTATTTAACCTCTAACTCAATCAACATGAAAATCTTAAAAGCATTTGAACAGTTTGCCAAGGGCAAACCTGATTCAGAAAAAAAGAACAATACCTGTGTAATTTACACAAGGGTTTCTACCAAGGAACAAGCTGAAAATAATATGAGTCTTGAAACTCAACGAAAAGCTTGCGAACATTATTCAAAAAAACATAACTACAAAATAATGGCATTCTTTGGTGGAACATACGAAAGTGCTAAAACGGACGAAAGAGATGAGTTTAACAATATGCTGGCATTCGTAAAGAAAAGTAGAGAAAAAATATCTTATATCATTGTTTTCAGTGTAGACCGATTCTCTCGATCAGGAGCAAACGCAATTTATATTACAGACCAATTAAAACAACAAGGAATTAATGTTATTTCAGTCATGCAACCAACTGACGTAAATACACCGAGTGGGACTTTACAACAAAACATTCAATTTATCTTCAGCGAATACGACAATCAACTAAGGAGAGAGAAAACTATAACAGGAATGAGAAATAAATTCCTAAAGGGAGAATGGTGTATGAAACCACCGAAAGGTTATGACATTATTACGATTAATGGTAAACGTTCCATTGTAGTAAATAAGGATGGAGAACTTATCCGAAAAGCTTTCCTTTGGAAATATTACGAGCATTTATCGCAAACAGAAATCGCTCATCGTTTAGCTTCAATGGGTCTTAAATTAACCAAGAATACTGTTTGCAATATGTTTCGCAATCCTTTCTATTGCGGTATTATTTCGGTACGAACGCTTCAGGGAAAAGTAGTAAGTGGTAAGCATGAAAAATTAGTTTCACCCGAACTTTTTCTTGGCATAACTGAACTATTATTACAAAAAAACAAAAGTAAAAGCAGTCATTGTAATGATAATCCTGAATTACCAATGAGAAGATTCTTAAAATGTAATGTTTGTCAAGTTAGTTTTAGTGGGTATAACGTGACAAAAAAGAAATGGCTTTTCTATTATAAGTGTTTTACACATGGTTGTGCCAGTAATAGAAGGTCTGTTGTGATCCATTCACTATTTGCCGAACTCCTAAATAAAATAAGGATTGACGAAAAAAATTTTCCAAATCTTACGAAAGAATTTACATCGAACTTTATTAAGGTAGATAATATCAGCCGGAAAAGCCAATCCCATTTTAAAGCCAATCTTACAATTATAAAAAATAAAATGGAATTTTTGGAAGAGCGACTCGTATTCGGTGAGTTATCCGAGCAACTTTATAAAAAACACCTCGCAAAGTTGGTTGGTGAGAAAGAGGAGGTAGAATCTCAAATTGATAAGTTGAGGGCTGGGCTGGTTTCAAATGAAGAGATGAAGATGGCAAGAGAAGGGGTGGTTAAAAATCTTGCAGACTTATGGCTTACCGGGAATTTACAAAGCAAAAGAATTATCCAGTCTAAAATATTTCCGGAAGGAATTCATTTTGATAAACCGACCAATAAATTATTAATACGGAAATTAGGAGAAGGTTTTGTCCTTCTAGACTGAAGCCAAAGCGTCAAAACGTTTAGCGATCCGTCAAAACGTTTCGTTTTTACGCTTTCTCGGAGGAAAACTCAACAATGGCGAGCATAAGCTTACTTCTAGCACAAAGCCCCACAAAAGCCAAAACTTGGGCTAATGTGGGGCTTTTAGAGCGGAACAATCCCCTATTAGATCAGGATGGTTTTATTCGGCTAAAAATCGAGGTTTAGTTTATCTTTCAGCTTATAAATTTTCAGCATATCTTCGTAAAGCTTGGCTCGACATTTTGTACCTTCGCCTGTATTTCACTAAATTACCAATTCGATACCCTTTCAAGATTAATTTTTTTGTATATGTTCTAGCAGTTTGTGGCGAAATACCCAATAAAAGGGCAGTCTCTTTTAGTGAAAGCAAGGTTTCGTTTTTAGCAACCGGAGTTTCATTTTCGATTTGTTTTACTGCTTTGTAAACGGCTTCTTCAATAATTTTAATTAACTCACTTGGAGTTAATTGAATGGTTAAATACTGATTCATATAATTATATTTTGGGTTAATTTACTTGCTTAAAATAATTTTCCTTCATCCGCGTAACTGTAATGCCCCTCATTAGAGAATATTATGTGGTCGGTAAGCTGTATGTCAATTATCTTACCCGCTTCTTTAATATTCCTCGTTATCGCATCATCGGCTGTACTAGGTTGCAGGTTACCCGATGGGTGGTTGTGTGCAACTACGATACTGTTGCAAGCGTGTAATATGCTGCGCCTGAACACCTCTCTTGGGTGCACTATCGTTCCGGTAAGTATGCCAACTGAAACTATATCAACAAATCGAATGCAGTTATTCCTTTTTAGTCCAATAACGATAAAATGCTCCTTATCTTGGTCGATCTCATCTTGAGTTTTTAGCGTTTCAAGTAATATCCTAAAGGCTTGTTCTGATTTGTTAATTCTAATCTTGTAGTATTCTTTAGGTAATGTTACTATCACTAATTATTCTTTGCTAACGTTTTCTTCTCTTACCAATATTTTTCTAACAAAGCTGCATCTTCAACAGCAGTAGTCTTTAGATACTTCATAAAGGAAGTTTCTGTACGATGCCCGGTTGCTGCCATTATTATCCTAGTCGGAATTCCCTTTTTATACGCCAGCGTTGCGAACGTACGTCTGCCAGTATGTGTTTTTACTAAAGAATGTTTACTAATTGAATGCTCTACGTAGTTTCCTCCTTTAGTATAACCAAATGTTACGTTAACATTTAATGCAGGTACCATTTGAGCCAACTCCTTTAAATATAGATTCATTTTTACATTTGAATACATCGGAAGTAGAGAGATAGAAGACGTATCCTTATACTTTTCAATTATGGCTTTCACAGTCTTATGAATTGGCACTACTACTCCTTGTCCGGTTTTTACTGACCGAAACTTGATATAATTATCCTGAAGATTTTCTTTAGTCAAACTGGCTAGGTCTGAATAGCGTAAACCGGAGTAACATGAGATTAGGAACGCATCCCTCACACAGTCCAACCTTCGACAATGGCTTAAATCGAGATTTTCAATAGCGGTCAATTCCTCTTCTGTAATGTAAATTTCGTCTCGCATTTCAGTTACTTTCCGAAACTTTCTTGACCGGAATACCTGATTATTGTTCAAGCCTCTTTCGGTAGCATCATTAAGAATAACCTTAACAATCTTAATTTGATTCCCTATGGTGTTTGTTGCAAGATTTAAGTCTTTCGTTAGATAGGAAACAAAGGAATGGTACCAGTCCATGTCAATAACATCAAAGTCGGTTAGTACATCATACTTGGTACTAAAGTCTCTAAGTATTTTTAAAGTGTTTTTATAGCCGCCCAAAGTAAATCTTGAGAATTTCTTTCCGGTTTTTTCATTCACTTTATTGTTGGATTCGTCTATAAATTTTTGGAAAAACTCAAAAAAGGTAGCTTTTTTATTTTCTTTAATTTCAGGCTTATTGATTTCTGTTCTTCTTAGCTTCACATCAAGCAGTTCCTTCAACTCAATTACCGTAGGGTACTTGTTGTCGTTGTCATTTAGAAATTGCCTAAAGAGTGTTTTAGCTTGTGATTCGAGCTTGTCTAACCGCAAATTGAATTCTGGGAATTCCGGGAAAGATTTGGTTTCAATGGCGCGCTGAAACCTTCTTTTATTTCGGTCGCCCTGCCAAAACTTTGGATTTATTTTTTCGTGGGTACTATAAGTAAGTTTTTGCTTGTTGAACCGTATAATCAGGTTAACTGGAGTTTCAGTACTACTACTTTTCTTTTTTAGGTTAAAATTGAAGTTTACCATTTTCTATTATTTTTACAATAAGCATATCACAAGCCGGACCATGCCAGTTTTTTATGTGGTTTTGGCAGATATTCAGCACTTTTTTAAGAAAACGGAATAAATTCGAGAAAAACAATAGGGTGTCGGAATAGGCGTCAGAAATGTTTCTCCAAAACGCACAAGTTTGCGCATAGATAGTATGTAAGGTAGTGTCAGGTGTACTGACACAGGCTGCAACTGCTCGAAACCCCAGTATTATAAGGTCATTACAGAGCCAGCCAAGTGGGAGCACCCCAAAAAAGCCTCTTGTAATTTTACAAGAGGCTTTTTGTTTTTTTAATCTTCTTTACAAATAACTAAGCCACCATTTTTGTTTGTTAGCTTGCTTATACTGGCCGAATTTTTTACAAAGTGGGTAAAGTAAAAGCACAATTGCAACCCAAAAAATATACACGCCTAAAAGACCAACCCCGTAGCCTTGCATGTTTGGCGCAAAGCCTATCCAGGTTTGTAAAATAAGTTTGTGCCAGCCAAAACCCGCTAGTTGAGCGTAAACTATAGCTACTATATGTATTAAATACAGATGTAGTATGTAGTAAAAAAACGGAACTCGGCCAAAGGTGCAAAAGAAATCTACTAGCCTTCCTTTTAGTTTTTCGCTATTAGCTAAAAATAAAAGAGTTCCACCTAAGGTCATTAATAAATACAAAAGCGATGGTGGATATTTGTTAGGGTTTAAAAATGAAATCAAATCTTTACTTGTTGTATCGTACTGTTTAAAAAGATGTGGGTCTCCATACAAATTTGTAAAGCGTAAAATAAAAAACAGCACTAAAGCAGAAATGCCAATAATGTTGAATGTTGTTTTTCTTTTACCGCTATCAAATGATGAATCGTAAAATGTGCCGAAATAGTAACCTAAAGCCATTACGGCAATCCACGGCACAAGTGGGTAGCCAATCATTATATGCGTAGCGCCATCGGTTGATTGATAAAACAAACCATCGTGAAGAATAGCCCATAAAATGTTTCCATCAAAATGCATATTATCAAAAAGGTTATGACAAAAAATAAGTAGTAGGCTAAAAATTAAAATATATGTTTTGGGTAAATAAACTAAAGCGGCTAAAACAATCATACTAATGCCTAGCGACCAAATTACCAATAAGCCAAATGTGCGGAACTGAAAATCGAAATACCAGGCAAAGTTTACAATGGTTAGCTCAATAAAAACTAACCAAAGTCCGCGTTTTAGTAAAAAACCGGATAATTGATTTTTTGTTTTACGTTTGCCAACCATAAAGGCTGATAGCCCTGCCAAAAAACTAAAAGCAGGAGCGCAAAAATGGGTTATCCATCGGGTAAAAAAAATGGCTAAAGTACTTTGTGTTGGGTCAGTTGGACTAAAGAAAAAAGCAGAGTAATGAAAATAATCTCTTACGTGGTCTAGCGCCATAACAACCATTACCAAACCTTTTAAAAGGTCAATAGACTCTATGCGTGGTTTAGTAAGTGATGTCATAACGGGTTTGTATGAGTTTACCAAAAGTAATAATTTATGATTATAGCCAGTAAAATGTGTAAGTCTTTTTGGTAATTGTGTAAGAGGTTAAAAGCTGAGTTTCATCAACTTTGTTTTATAAAACAACTTGTATGAAAACCGAAGCAGAGTTAAACACCGACATATTAAAAATTACGATGATGATAAGGGAAAAGTACCCTGAATTATTGAAACACTTGATAGAAATGCCAATTAAAAAACCGGAAGCTGTTAGGTCAGATGTGGCTGTTAAGGGTTTGAAGGATTACTACGATACTTTAGAAACTTTAGTAGGCAAGTATGCCGAAACACATAAAACAACCTAAACTTAATTAAACATGGAAACACTACATAAGCCCGAACACAATTTACATAACGAAAAAAACTTTTATAAACAGCAGCACCCTTATTATAAAACCATGCATAAAGACTGGCGCGTTTGGGTAGGCGTAGTTTTAATTATGGTTGCTTTAACCATATATATTATGAGCGTAGATTTTACTATACAACCTGCTGTGCCACCAATACATTAACATTTTAGTAGCACATTAAACAAAAGCCCTTCGAAAATGAGGGCTTTTGTTTTTCATATAATAGTTTAATTTTGTTATACCCATTAAAACAAAAACTTGGACTATTATTCTAAAACCATAAATTCTCCTGTTGGTAAACTTAAGTTGTTTGCCAGTAATGAGGCTTTGGTTGGTATATTATGGGAAAGAGAAAAACCAAACCGCACGCACATAGAAAGTTCTACCGAGAAAAATGACCACCCGATACTTGTAGAAACCGAAAAACAATTAAGTGAATATTTTAGCGGAGAAAGAAAACAGTTTGATATAAAACTGGATTTTTTTGGCACCAATTTTCAAAAGCAAGTGTGGCAAGCCTTGTTAACTATACCGTACGGCGAAACCAGAAGTTATGGGCAAATTGCTATGCAATTAAATAATCCAAAATCTGTACGGGCGGTTGGTGCTGCTAATGGAAAAAACCCTATTTCTATAATTGTGCCTTGCCACCGTGTTATTGGTGCAACAGGCAGTTTAACAGGCTTTGCCGGAGGAATGGAAAATAAAGAACTCTTATTGAGATTAGAAAACAGTAAAATATATGCTGCAAATAAAAACACGCAGCTAGAAATTTTTGAATAATAAAAACAACCCTATGAAAAAAACTATAACATTACTTTTGGCCGTTGTTGCCTCGTTTGGACTTGGGTTTTTTTGCCACTCATTAATTACAAAACAAGTAGATAAAAATGTTGAGGTTAAAAAAACTGAAATCAATCATATAGCAAAAAAAGTAACTGGCATTGGCGGTATATTTTTTAAATGTAAAGAGCCGGCTAAGGTTAAAGACTGGTACAAAACACATTTAGGTTTTGATACCGATGATTATGGTGCACGTTTTGATTGGCTAGAAAAAGATGACACAACTAAAAAAGGCGTTACACAATGGAGTACTTTTAAGGAAACTGGAAATTATTTTGAACCATCAACCAAAGAGTTTATGATTAACTACCGGGTTGAAAACCTGATTAGTTTAGTTGAACAACTAAAAAAAGACGACGTAACTATTGTTGACAAAATTGAAACCTACGAGTATGGTAAGTTTGTACACATAATGGATTTAGAGGGAAACAAAATTGAACTGTGGGAACCCAATTTTGAGTACGGTAAAACCAAGAAAAACCCCTAATACTGGAGCGTTTTTAACGTCTAGTAGGGTTAAGTAAGACTTTAATGTTATAACTTTATATAACATTTGTGGGTTGTGAATTTCCTAAAGAAAAGCCTTGTTTGCTTATTGCTAAATTTTGTGTTTTATACATCGGTTAAAGCACAGCTAGTTACCAACCTTGGCGACCAGCATAATCAATTTTTTGTTGGCTCGGGTTATTCTCAATCCTTTGTAAATATAACTTACGGCTTTAACCACACACGTTACTTTAAAAAACTAAAAAGAAACATAGATGGCATTATAGATTTTAGTTCGCCTTTAAATGCCAAATATTATACTCGTTTTGTTTTTAGAAAAGGTTTTCAGTTTGATATTGTAAAGAAAAATAGTTTCAGACTTCCTTTAGCCATTATATCATCAACGGTGCGCAAGCATTTATCTCTGTTTGATTTTCATGAAATTATTACTGAAGCATGTTTTTTGCCGGGCATTTATAAAGATAAATTTACCATTGCCGCCGATTTAGCGGTAGATTTTTTGTGGTTTAATAAAGTGCACTATAATGCTGCTTATAATAAAGATACTAGTACTGTAAAACCCAATACAAACCATCAAAAAGTAAACGTACGTGCGGGAGTGGTTTTAGCGTATAATATAAAGCACTTTTCTTTTATTTTTAAAGGAGGCTTTCAGCAAATAAACACCTGGGAGTTTATTAAAATGCCTTTTTATGCAACAGGTATTTTAGCTTATAAATTAAATTTTAAAAAACATAAAGAAGTTACCGCTCAGTAGCTTTTATTGTGGTTGCCTAGGTGCGTTTATTTTCATTGTTTCGTCATAAAACGTAACTATGCCTGTGCTTATGTCGTAAATTCCGCCTACTATTCCTATCGATCCGTCTTCAATCATTTCCTTTAAAATTAGGCTGCGTTCGGTAACGGCTTTAACGGTTCGTTTTACATTTATGGCGGCTACTTTTTCTACAAATTCTTCATTTGTAGAGTTTCTATTTTCTTTTGTTGTTGTTTCGTCTTCAACGGCAGGTCTTATTTTAGTTAACAAACTGGTTATGTTTCCTAATTCAATATGGTCGCATGCCCCTTGTACGGCGCCACATCTGGTGTGTCCTAAAACAACTATTATTTTTGCCGCAGCTATTTTGCAGCCAAACTCCATGCTACCTAAAATATCTTCGTTTAATATATTTCCGGCAATTCTAATACTAAATATATCTCCAAGTCCTTGGTCAAAAATTAATTCTGCCGAAGTTCTAGAGTCAATGCAACTAAGAATTACTGCAAAAGGGTTTTGCCCATCCGATGTTTCGTTGGCTTGTTGTAAAAGGTTTCTGTTTATTTTTAAGTTATTTACAAAACGACTATTTCCTTCTTTCAATAAATCAATTGCCTTTAGCGGGGTAATAGAATTTTGTAACTCTTTATTTAATGGGGCCATTTTTTTACGTTTAATTTATTTAATAGGTCTTGCCAGTTTTTTTATGCTTACAGCCTACTATTATTTAATTTTGTGCAGCGCAAAGCTAATAATTTATAACAAAAGGATATATTCTACTGATGGGCTTTTGTTTGGTGAAACAAACTTCTTGTTTTTGTGTTTTAAGCAACTTAAAAGTGATTTTTATGCGCTATAAATACTGTTTAAAGAATTAAACTTAAAAGCTAAAAACCCACGCGCGCGAGTGTGTTTTACTTTCTCTTTCCTTTTTTTTAGTTTTCTTTCTTTTCCTTTTGTTTACTTTACTTTGTGTACTTCTTTCGGAATTATCGGGGTTTCTTCCGAGTTAACCCTAGTTTCCTCCGGAATAATCCTAGTTTCTTCCGGAGTTAACTCTGCTGCTTTAGTTACTAATTACAACTTTATCACAAAACGGCAAATGGTGATTTGTTTGTCATGTCTCATTCACAATTTTATAACAGCAGACTATTTTTTTAAAGAGAAGTTTAGTTTCTAAATTAAATTCATATATTTATTCGCCTATCTATAAAAACAAAACAGATGAAAAAAACATGTATAGCCTTAATTGCTTTTGTATTTTGTTTTCAGCTACAAGCACAAGATACTGTTAAAATAAAAACCGCTTTAACGCCACAACAAGAAGCAGAAAACGCTTATAACCTGGCTTTAGAAATGATGGGTAAAAAAGAGTACCCGGCTGCTATTGAACATTTTACCAAAGCGGTAACGCTTAACCCAATATTTGAAAAAGCATATTTAAGCCGTGGTTTTGCTAAGTACGAAAGCAAAAATAACGCAGGTGCTATCGAAGATTTTAATTTGGCAAATGGTATACAGCCATCTGCTGATGCTTATTTTGGTAAGGGAGAGAGTTTTTACAACATCGGCAAAAAAGATTCAGCAACGCAAAATTTAAGCAAGGCTGTTGCGCTTGATAACAAAAATGCAAAAGCATTTTACCTGCGCGGACAAATAAAATTTGAAGCCAAAGAATATAAAGAAGCTGTTGAAGATTACGATAAAGCCATTGCTGCAAAACCCGATTATGCTTATGCTTATAACGATAGGGGGTCGGCAAAAAAACAATTAGGCGATGAGCCCGGTGCTGTTGCTGATTATGAAAAAGCAGTTGGTGCTGATGGCAAATTATATATTGCACTTAATAATTTAGGTTCGGCCAAGCGTAGTAAAGGTGATAATGCAGGCGCTATAGATGCTTATAACAAAGCCATTGCCGCCAAGCCTGATTATTATATGGCGTTAAACAACCGTGGGTCGGCTAAATTAAATAGCGGCGATATAACAGGCGCCATAGGCGATTTTAATGCTGCTTTAAAAATAAAAGCCGATTATGTGTTGGCAATGAACAACCTAGCATCGGCCTACATAAAAAAACAAGATTTTAAAAGTGCTGCCGATTGGTGTACTAAAGCATTATTTATAGATGAAAATGCGGGGGCTGTTTACGTAAACCGTGGCATTGCCCGCCAAATGCTAAAAGACGAAGCTGGTGCTTGTGCCGATTGGAAACAAGCGGCTAAACTTGGCATGGCCGTAGGTAAAAATTATTCGAGTGGTTTGTGCGATTAATTCACTTTTTATAACACGTAGTATGATAACAGTAAAAAAAATAGTTGGGTCGTTCATCTTCATTGTTGCATTTGTTTTTTTAGCTCATGCACAAAGTGTGCCTTTTGATAAAGCGCATTTTGCCAATCAAAAAGACCAATTAAAAGAAGCCAAAAAAGCGTATGACGATGGTAAAGATGCGTTTGATATTGGTAAAAAAGAGTACGATTTTTTATTAGAGCAGTATGTGGCCATACACAAATACTATCCGGTAAGCAGGCATGATTACGCGCACTCGGGCGATATTTATTTTCAGCAAGCGCTTCCTTTATTAGAAAAAGCGCAAGCCTTTAATCCCAATAACGATCAGCTTAATTTTATGTTGGGCTTTATTTATTTTGTTTTTGAACCTAGGTCAGAAAAAGCATTAAAGTGTTTAGAAACCGCGTACAAATTAAACCCAACTGCTAACGAGCCCGATGATGTATATGCTTTAGCTTGGGCAAATCAATTAAATTTAAAGTGGGATGATGCCATTAAATATTATGCACTTACGCAAAGTTATGTAAATACAAAAAGTAAAGACAACCTTCCTTTTGCAGAAGAAGTGGCTAAAAAAATTGGCGAGTGTAAAAGCGGAAGAGAACTAATGGCCCACCCCGTGCGCACGTTTGTAGATAATTTAGGTTCATCAATCAACACGGCGTACCCCGAATACAGTGCCTTTATTAATGCCGATGAGTCGGTGGTTATTTTTACTTCGTGCAGAGATAATTCTACCGGAGGAAAAAAAGACCCGGACAATGGAGGTTATTATGAAGACATTTATTTGTCGAACAAGCTTAACGGACAATGGAGCCCTGCGCAAAACATGGGGCCGACTATCAATACAGAAGATCACGATGCCACAGCAGGTTTATCGGCCGATGGAACAACGATGTTTATTTACCGTTTTAAAGAAAAAGATGGTGGCGATTTATATGTGAGTCATTTACTGGGTGCTGCTTGGTCTAAGCCCGAACACATGGGTAAAAATGTAAACTCAAAAGCACACGAAACATCGGTAAGTATATCGTACGATGGCAAGCAACTTTATTTTATAAGCAACCGCGAGGGTGGTGTTGGCGACGGAGATTTATATGTTTGTCAGGCAGATGCTAAAGGCAATTGGGCAGCGGCACAAAATGTAGGGCCATCCTTAAACACAAAATATTCGGAAGAAGGTGTATTTATGCACCCCGATGGTAAAACAATTTATTTCAGTTCTAAGGGTTACAACACCATGGGTGGTTACGATATTTTTAAATCGACTTTTGAAAACGGTAAATGGAGCGCGCCCGAAAATTTAGGTTATCCAATTAATGGACCTGAGGATGATGTGTTTTTTGTAATCAGTGGTAGCGGTTACCACGGTTATTTTGCATCGGCTAAACAAGGTGGTTATGGTAAAACCGATATTTATAGAATTACATTTTTAGGCCCTGAAAAAGCACCTACACTAATGAATGAAGATAATTTGTTGGCAAGTGTAGCAGCTCCTATAAGCGATTATAAAGCAGAAAAAATTGTAAGCAAAGGCCCTAAAATGACCATGCTAAAAGGCGTTATAAGCGATGAGCAAACTAAAATACCATTAGAAGCGCAGATTGAATTAATTGATAACGAGAAAAATGAATTGTTAGCAACCTTTAGTTCAAACAGCGCAACAGGTAAATATTTGGTATCGTTGCCATCGGGTAAAAACTATGGTATAGCAGTTAAAAAAGATGGCTATTTATTTCATTCAGAAAACTTTGATTTACCTGCTACGGCAGATTACCAAGAAGTAGAAAAAAACATTGAGCTTAAGAAAATCGATGTGGGTAAATCAATTGTATTACGCAACATATTTTTTGATTTTGATAAAGCAACCATTCGCCCCGAATCGGCTAACGAGTTGGATAGATTAATTAAATTATTAGTTGATAACCCAACTCTGCGTATAGAGTTAGGAAGTCATACCGATAGTAAGGGAAGTGATGATTATAATATGAAACTATCGCAACAACGCTCGCAATCGGTAGTAAATTATTTAATTACTAAAGGCATTGCAACCGCTCGTTTAGAGGCTAAAGGTTATGGCGAGACAGTGCCTATTGCAACTAACGATACCGATGATGGTCGCCAACAAAACCGCCGTACTGAGTTTAAGATTTTGAGTAAGTAATTTTTTCCTAACCACTGATAACGCAACAAGGGGGAAAACTAAGCATAATGCACATGGATAATTTCGACAGAAAAAAACACTGGGAAAATATCTACACTACAAAAGATTTAAAAGATGTTAGCTGGTATCAACCAACCCCAACAACGTCGTTAGAGTTTTTAAAGCAGTTTAATATTGGCACAACGGCTAAAATAATTGATGTTGGTGGCGGTGATAGTTTTTTAGTAGATCATTTGCTTAATATGGGTTATCAGGATGTAACGGTGCTTGATATATCGGCTGCTTCACTTGATAGGGCGAAGCAAAGATTGGGCGACAAAGCTGCTAACGTAAAATGGATTGTTGCCGATGCCGCCACTTTTAAACCTACCGAGCAGTACGATTTTTGGCATGATAGAGCAGCTTTTCATTTTTTAACGCAGGATAACGAAATAGATAATTACATTAATACCATTAGGCAAAGCCTTAAAACATCAGGTGTTTTGGTTATTGGAACTTTCTCAGAACAAGGACCAAAAAAATGCAGCGGTATAGAAATAAAACAATATTCGGAGACCACCATGACCCAACGCTTGCAAATTTTTTTTGAAAAAATAAAGTGCATAAGTGTAGATCATAAAACACCTTTTGATACAATACAAAATTTTATTTTTTGCAGCTTTAAAAAAATTCAATACAAATAACATGCTTAAAAAAGGCGAACACATAGAAGGAACACCTGCTGAACTACAGGCTTTGTTGGATAAAAACAAAGAGGCAAAAACCTTTTTTGAAACTTTATCTAAATCGTACAAGCAAGGATATTGCGATTGGGTAGGTTCAGCCAAACAAGAAGCTACCAGACAAGTACGAGCAGAAAAAGCATTGGCTATGTTAAAGAACAAACAAAAAACTTTAAAAACATAGAAGATAAATAAAAGAAAGCTATAACAAAAAAACCTGCTTAAACTAAGCAGGTTTTTTTTGTTAATGTAAATTCAATTTACAATTTAGAAGAATCGTATATCTCTTTTAATTTATTTTTTGTTGCTGAAACTGTGGTTAGTTGGTTGTTTACAGTAGTGGCATCACCGTTTTGTTTTTTAACCTCTTCTAATTTATTGGTTAATTCATCTTCTTTATCCTGGTACATTTTCATTAAATCTTTTAATGCTTTTTGTGCCGAATATTTTACGTAAGCATTTTTGCCTTTTTCGGTATAGGTTTTAATAATAGCAGCGCCACTAAGTATGGTTTCATCTTTGTTGCAATGTTTTAAAAACTGACCGTAGTTATTCACAAAACCAATGGCTTCAAAGCCACCAAAATTATCTTTTTGTTTCACAAAAAAATCGTTGTTTTTATCATCGCCATTGCTTGCGTATAAATCCATAATGGTAAAGCGTATATTGTCGCTGTCTTCGTTCTCTAAGTCTTTTGCTTTTTGCATGGCTGCTAGTGGGTTTTCTTTTGCCAAAGCTTCTAAACCTGCACCAATTACTGCATACGATTTTTCGGATAAAGCATTTGTGTAAATGGTTTTTACATCGGCATCGCCTTTATAGTGTTTAGCTAAAAAGCTAATAGCCTCAGCACGTACTTTTGTTTTTTCATCGCTTTGTGCAAGCTTAACTAGCAAAGGCTTTATTTCGGTAAGTTTAGCTGCATCAGCTTCTTCAAATAATTTTATAGCTTTGGTTCTTAAGTCGCCCATTTTATCGTTTAAAGCAAGTTTAGCAGTTTCGTAAACAGCGGCGTTACTAATGCCGGCATCTTTAAACTGGTTAATTGCTTCTAACCTGTCTAAATACTTTGGTGCGTTTTTATATTGATACACGTACTCATCCGTAGTTTTGTTTTCGTTTTTAATGCAAAGCAATTGCTTCTCTCCATCAAAATTAACTAGCAAAGGTTTTTTGTCAGCCGATAAAACAAACTCTTCGCTTACTTGTGTAACGGTAATTTTTTCGCGCTTAACAGTTTTGGCAGCTCCATCACCAAAATACAAATCAACATACACCGGTAGTTTGTATAAAGGATTTTCTTCAAAATCTTGTTTTTGTTCTACTTTAATTTTTACTTTTTTAGCTACGGCATCATAGCTATAAGTAATGTCAAGTATAGGATGACCACCTTTCATATACCATTGGTTAAAAAACCAATTTAAATCTTCGCCGGTTACTTCTTCAAAAGCTAAACGTAAATCATGTACCTCGGCATTTTTAAAACGATTTTTTTCTAAGTATAATTTAAGCGATGCAAAAAATGCCTCGTCGCCAACTTGTTTGCGTAACATGTGTAAAATTTGTCCGCCTTTGTTGTAGCTAATGCCATCAAACATATCTTCACGATTATCGTAACTAAAACGAATAAGCGGAGGGTCTTTTTGTGATGATTGCATAATGTAACCCATTTTGCTTCCGTTGCTATGCGCATCTGCCGCATCAACACCGTGTTTATATTCTTGCCACAAATACTCGCCATAAGTTGCAAACGATTCGTTTAACGATAAGTTGCTCCAGCTTTCGGCTGTGGCTAAATCACCAAACCATTGGTGAAACAATTCGTGCGATATAACATCTTCGCCTTTGCTGCCATCCAACAATTCACGTTCGGTTTGGTACACAAATTCCCCGTGCAAAGTTGCCGTAGTGTTTTCCATAGCACCCGATACGTAATCGCGGGCAACAATTTGCGCATATTTTTGCCAAGCATATGGAGTGCTTAAACGGTTAGAGAAAAACTCAATCATCTCGGGTGTTAAGCCAAACATGGCTTTTGCATAAGGCTCGTATTTTGCTTCTACGTAATAAGATACTTCTTTTCCTTTCCACGGCGTATCAAGTACTTTTTTAAACTCGCCAATGCCCATCATAACTAAGTAGGCCGAGTGTGGTAAATCCATTTTCCAATGGTCGGTGCGTGTGCCATCTGCATTTTTTTTGCTGTCAGTTAGCAAGCCGTTTGATAGTGTAGTGTACTTATCATCAACGGTAATATAAATTTCATCGGTAAATTTTTCGTTCGGACTATCTACCGTAGGAAACCAAGCTGAGTTACTTTGTGTTTCGCCTTGTGTCCAAATTTGTGGCATTTTATTTTTGTCTTCGCCTTTTGGGTTAATAAAGTACAAACCTTTATCATCGGTAATGGCTTTGCTGCCACCTTCTTTTAACTCGTTTGGTTTCGATTTGTAATCAATAAACACAGTGTACTTATCATTACGCGTGTACTCTTTATCTAAATCAATTTTTAATGAATCGTTTTCATACACATATTTTAAATCTGTATTTCCTTTTGCACCTACCAATTGCACTTTGTATATATCCATGCCGCGGGCATTTAGATATAGTTTTTTTACGGAGTAGAAATAAGGTTTAATATCAAGCGTTGCTTTACCAAATAACCATTGGTTTTGCCAATCGAATTTTACTTCAAGTTTAGTGTGTGTTATATCATTACTTTTTGGGTTTGTAGCCTGGTATGTTTTAGGACTAGGCAGCTCAGGTTTTTTATCTAAGTAAACAGTATCTGTTTTTACCAGTATAGTTTCTTCTGCACCTTTTTTCTTTTTTTTCTGCGCAAAGCCTGTTTGTGAAATCAACACGAATGAAATAGCACTTATAAGTAATTTTTTAACCGACATATATATTTTAATTTGCTGTAAAAATGCAATTTTTATACGATTTATGGGCGATTTTATTACAAGTGGTTAAGTTTACGGATGAGTTGCCTATAAACTAAAAATCCTCACAAACTTGCGAGGATTTTTTTAATAAAAGCTCTGTGCTACCTGCGCAAGTCCGTTAACAAACAACAACGAAAAAACGAAGCGTGCACAGGTGGTGCACAGATTTCTTTTAATTTATTAAATGAGGATATGTTTTTAGCATTTTGCCCAGCAATGGCAACATCAGTATTTGATGTTTTTATTTTTGGTAGCACAAAATTAGAAAGGCTTTTTTTTAAACACGCATTAAATAGTGTGAATTAGCAAAGCTTAACAATAATTAAGACATGGGTTAAGCCCTAAAATCAGCTGTTGTAATGGCTTTTGTAAGCTGCAGCCGCATACAAACCTGCTGTTTCGGTGCGTAAACGATTTTTTCCTAAGGATAGAGGTTGAAATTTATGTTCAATGGCCAGCTTAATTTCTTCTTCGGTAAAGTCACCTTCGGGTCCTATTAGGATAAGGGGTTTAACTTTTAATACAGCGTCTTTTAGCTCTGTTTTATCTTCATCTATACAATGTGCAATATATTTTGATGAAGTATTTGTATGCCGGGCTATAAAATCTTTAAACGTTTGCGCCTCGTTAATAACGGGTAGCATGGCCTGCATAGATTGTTTAATGGCGCTTTCAGCAATTTTTTTTAAACGCTCTGTTTTAACACCTGTTTTTTCGGTACGCTTACAAATAATAAATGAAAACTCATCAACACCAAATTCGGTACATTTTTCAAGCATCCATTCAATTCGGTCGGCATTTTTAGTCGGCGAAATGGCTAAATGTAAACGATAGGGCTTTGGTTCTCTGGGTGGTTTTTTACGAATAATTTGTGCGATGCATTTTTGCGGATTGGCATCCGTAATTTCTGCTTCGTAAAAATTGCCTTTGCCATCAATTAAATGTATAACATCGCCATTTTTATGACGAAGTACTTTTACACAATGTTTAGACTCTTCGGCAGATAAAAGCAGTGTGTGTTCATCTGAAAATATGTTGGCAAAAAAAATCTGCAAGTTACTTAGGAGCCTTTACCAGATTTTTTTTCATGTATCGTGGGTTGGCGCAATTAGCAGCCATTTCTTTAGCCTCTTCAACACCATGATTGGCTGCGGCTGTGTACATTTCGCAAGCACCCAATAAATCATTCATGCCATTGTGTTTTACCAATGCCATTTTGTAGTAATTCATTCCAAAATCGGGGCGCATTTTTATTAAAAGGTTGTAATCATAAACGGCATTACTCCATTTTTCTTGTTTTTCATCCACTTCGGCACGCAATACATAACCATCATAATAATCTTTTTTAAGATTAAGGCATTGGTTTATATCTTCAAAAGCTGAATCTAATTTATCTGCTTTTATATTAATTTGTGCGCGTAAATAATATACTTTATAACTTTTTGTTTTTTTTGCAATAGCCATGTTTATATCGGCTACGGCTTTTTCGGGTTCGTTTTTCTCTAAATATACTTTAGCGCGTTCGGCATATATAGCGCCCGAATCAGGTAGTATAGCTGAGGCCTCGTTTAGTTTTACCAAAGCTGCATCGTATCTTTTTAAGTTTGATTGTGTCATGCCATCTTTGTAAAGAGTCATGCCTTCGCTCCAGCAAAAACAATCTTCAAAAACTTTTTTAGCTATCTCGCTTCCTTTGGTTGTTTGTTTTCTAGCTGCGGTGCAGGCTTCTTTTTTATTTCCGGCTTTGTGTTTTAGATAAGCTAAAAGCGCTAAAGCATCCGCATTTCCGGTATCTAGGGTTAAAATTTTATCGGCATCTGTTTTCATCGCAGTATAGTTGCCGGTGTTATAATAACAAGTTGCACGGCGACTATATACATCAACCATACATTTTTTTATGTCGTAGTTTAAGTCCGGTTTTTTAGCATCGGCTTCTATAACTGCAATGGCTTTATCATACGATTGTATAGCAAGGCTATAACTTTTACCTTTAAATTTTGTATTACCATCTTCAAAATCTTTATTGTTAGAGCAAGTACTTTGCGCATTACTTTTTACGATTGAAAACAATGCGATAATAAATAGGAGTTTTTTCATTTGTGTTTGTTTTATAGGCGGTGCAAATTTATTATTTATTTGTAATGACTTCAAAATCAACAATACTGTCGCCACAATTTATAGATGAATGGGTGCCCGATATTGATGTTAAAGTATCTGTGCCAACATAGTACGAGTTTAAATTAAAACCAACCGCAGCAACAAGCCTGTTTAGTTTTGGTTGATAGGCTAATTTTTGCGCACTAAACGGCAGGCTTATATTATTACTTGGAGTTGAATAACAATATAAATAGGTGTTTGAGCTAGTAGAGAACGCCATATAATTATTATTTACTTTAACAGCAGATAATATTTTACCGCTTACTGGAAGGCCTGTTAAGGGAGTTGAACTGCCGTCTATTATGTTATAAATATAACCTTGTGCTTGGTTGCTGGCATCATTGCCAAGTACACATACACCATCGGTGCCTTTTTCAAATATGGCAATCACTTTAAAATTTGGCGAAGGCAACCCCAAACTATTATAAAAGGCCCCGAAACTGCTAAACGCAACAATTTTATCGGAGTTAGCAGCAATTTTGCTTTTAAAAACGCCCACACCATAATTGCTGGTTTTGGTAAACAAATAAGGATAATAATTCATATCGTTTAAGCGATACGATATGCCGTAAGCCCCCATATTATCAAATGAGTTTACATCGCTGTTTAAAAACCCTACATAAGGCCTGGTTCCGTCGGTATAAAGCGAGGTGTAATCTACCTGATTAACGGTAGCGGTTGCTGTATAGTTTACGGTTTGGTTAATAGATGTGGCTTGTACATTAAATGACTGAAAAGCCTGCGTGCCCTTACCATTAACATATAGTTGCTGATAGTAAGCACCATATTTTATGCCATTATAAGCATGTGATAAAACTAGGCTTGATAGGGGGGCGTTTGCTGTATCAACAAAATTAATGGTTGTGCTGGTGTTTTTTAAAACTGTGCAATAACCCCATAATTGGGTAGGCGATTCGACAATAAAAATAGGTTGGTAGAACGAAACCGTGTTGTAGCCATCATCAGCTGTTATTTGTATAAAATAATTGCCGGTTTCTAAATGATACTGAGTTAAAATATACTTTATACTAAAACTAAAACTTGCTGATTGTATGTGTATGGGCTGGCTGGGTTGTAAAGGTGTGTGGTTTAAGTCGGTAAGTGTAACATTTATGAATGAAAGGTGCTGGTCATCAGTAACCGTAGCACTAACAGTAAGGGTGTCAAACATTTTAACGTGTTGCCCTGATGAGGGTGCTGTACAAGTTATGCTTGGCGGTAGGGTATCTTTTTTATCCTTTTTGCAGCTTATTAAAAAAAATATGAACAAAAAAAACGAGGCTCTAAAAATGAGTTTCATTGGCAATGATTGATTTTCACGAAATTAGTAAAAAAAATAGCATCTAAATAGTCTAATAACTTGTTTAAAAACGGTTAAATATTTTTTCTACCTTGAGGATTGAAAACATTGGTGCTATCTTGCACCCCCCTATGAACCAAATAAGTACAAATAAACCGAAATTAAAACTGCAAAACTATACGCCGCCTAGTTTAGATGGCAAGTTGCAGCCACAGGCTACCGACCTTGAAGAAGCTGTGTTAGGTGCTATGATGCTTGAAAAAGAAGCGTTAAGCAATGTTATTGATATTTTAAAACCCGAAGTTTTTTACCGACCTGCACACCAAAGCATTTATCGTGCAGTTTTAGATTTGTTTAATAACTCTGAACCGGTTGATTTATTAACGGTAACTGCTCAGCTTAAAAAAAATGGCGAACTTGAAATTGCAGGTGGCGCTTATTATATATCGCAGCTTACTAACCGTGTGGCATCATCTGCCAATGCAGAGTACCACGCACGTATTATTCTTCAAAAATATATTCAGCGCGATTTAATTCGCATCAGTACCGAGGTTATCAATCATGCCTATGAGGATAGCACCGATGTATTTGATTTGCTGGATAAAGCCACCGAAAGCATTTTTCAATTAGTTGATACCAACGTACGTAAACAACAAGATAGCATTAGTAAATTATTAGCTAAAGCCATTACACAAATTGAAGAAGCCAGTCAGCAAACAAGTGGTGTAACAGGTGTGGCAAGTGGTTTTACAGGTTTAGATAGAATTACGGGAGGTTGGCAAAAATCTGATTTAATAGTTTTGGCTGCTCGTCCTGCTATGGGAAAAACCGCTTTGGTTTTAACCTTGGCGCGTAACGCATCGGTTGAGTTTAATAAACCGGTTGTATTCTTCTCGTTAGAGATGTCTTCTTTACAATTAGTAAATCGTTTGATATCTGCCGAGGCAGAATTAGAGCAAGATAAAATTCGTAAAGGGCAATTACGCGATGATGAATTTGTGCAGTTAAACGAACGAATTAAAAAACTGGCTAGTGCGCCTTTATTTATTGATGATACACCTGCTCTTTCTATTTTTGAATTACGTGCAAAAGCGCGTCGTTTAAAAGAGAACAGCGATATACAAATGATAATAATAGATTACTTGCAACTTATGACTGCCGGCGGAGAAGGCGGCGGACGTGGGGGCGGTAACCGTGAGCAGGAGATAAGTTATATTTCTCGTTCATTAAAAGGCTTAGCTAAAGAATTAGATATACCGATTATAGCCTTATCGCAGTTAAGTCGTGATGTAGAGAAACGTGCCACAGGAAGTAAACGCCCTCAGTTATCAGATTTACGTGAGTCGGGTGCCATTGAGCAGGATGCCGATATGGTGATGTTTATTTACCGTCCTGAATATTATGGCTTAGATGTATTTGAAGATAACGAACCATCGCGTGGCATGGCAGAGATATATATTGCAAAAAACCGTCATGGTGCTATTGCGCAACCCCGCGTTAAATTTATTGGGCAGTTTGCCAAATTTGCTGATGTTGATTATGTGGAAGGTGCAAGGGATATGTATAATAACCAAACGCAACCGCTAGCCCCTAACAGCGATTTTATAGCACAGCAAAATACAGTTACTGTACAATCTAAAGGATGGGATAAAGCCGATGATGATGTTACAGACATTATTAAAGAAAATCCTAACCACGATATAGACGACCCTTTTTAAAATGCACCTAAGAATAAATCCCGATAAAATATTAATCGAAGATATTTTAAAGGCTGTTGAAATTTTAAAAAACGATGGCGTAATTGTATATCCAACCGATTCGGTTTATGCTATGGGCTGTAGTTCGCAAAGCCCAAAGGCCATCGAAAAAATTTGTCGCATAAAAAGAACAACGCCCGAAAAAATTAATCTTTCATTGGTCTGTGCCGATTTAAGCCAACTTAGTCAGTACGCAAAACCCTTGCCTAACAACACCTTTAGGCTAATGAAAAAAGCCTTGCCTGGCCCTTATACTTTTATTTTGCAGGCGGCAAACAATATTCCTAAAATGTTTTTACGACAGAACAAAAAAACAATTGGTATACGTGTACCCGATAATAATATTTGTAGGGAGATTATTAATCAACTTGGTTTTCCTTTGGTCTCAACATCATTGCATAATGAAGATGATGAAATAACCGAGTACTTTACCGACCCCGAAATGATTTACAGTCAGTACCAAAGTATTGCTGATGCCGTAATTGATGGAGGTTACGGAAACCTATATACCACCACTATACTTGATTGCACCGAAGATGAACCCGTTGTAATACGCGAAGGTTTAGGAAGTTTAGATGTGTTGAATTAAAATTATTGCAACTGCCTTCTGTACATCATTATGGTGTTTTCTAAACCATAATACAAAGCATCAGAAATTAACGCATGCCCAATAGAAACCTCCAATAAGTGAGGTAAATTTTCTTTAAAAAATTTAAGATTATCTAAACTTAAATCGTGTCCGGCATTTAAACCTAAATTACATTCGTAAGCTAAAGCACCTGCATCGGCAAATGCTTGAATGGCTTTATCTTTATTTACGTGAAAATTTTTAGCGTACGATTCTGTGTACAATTCAATTCTATCTGTATCAATTTCAGTAGCACCTTCAATCATTTTTAAATCGGCATCTACAAACACAGAAGTACGTATATCATTAGATTTAAACAGTGAAATAATTTCTTTAAGATATGTTTTGTGTTTTACGGTATCCCATCCGTGGTCGGATGTTAGTTGCCCATCCGCATCGGGCACTAAAGTTACCTGTGTAGGTTTTATCTCTAACACCAAATCAATAAATTTTTGTTCACGTGGGTTACCTTCAATATTAAACTCAGTAGTAACTACTTTTTTTAAATCGTACACATCAGCATAACGTATATGTCTTTCATCAGGACGTGGGTGTACGGTTATGCCTTGCGCGCCAAAGCGTTCACAATCTTTAGCTACTTGTATTAAGTTAGGTGTGTTGCCGCCGCGTGCATTACGCAGGGTGGCAATTTTATTAATGTTTACACTTAGTTTGGTCATTTGCACAAAGGTATAAAATGTATTTTTTTAATAACCGTATTTATTTTTCCAAAGGTTTTTTAAAAATACCCTCAGTTCATTTTCGCGTGGGTTGTTACTAGGGTTATAAATTTTTGTACCACTAATTTCATCAGGTAAAAATTCTTGTTCGGTGAAATTTTGTTCGTAGGCATGCGCGTATTTGTAATCTTTACCGTAGTTTAAATCTTTCATCAACTTGGTTGGTGCATTACGTAAATGCAGGGGTACAGGCATATTTGGTTTTTCTTTAACCAATTGCATGGCTATATTTATTGCCTCGTAATTGGCATTGCTTTTAGGTGAGGTTGCTAAGTAAGTGGCGCATTGCGATAGTATAATCCTTCCTTCGGGGTAACCAATGACATTTACCGCCTGAAAACAATTATTAGCAATAACCAATGCCGTTGGGTTTGCATTGCCAATATCTTCACTAGCTAAAATCAATAAACGACGCGCAATAAATTTTATATCCTCGCCGCCATCAATCATACGTGCCAACCAATATACAGCAGCATTTGGGTCGCTACCACGTATCGATTTTATAAAGGCCGAAATAATATCGTAATGCAACTCGCCGCCTTTATCGTACATGGCAATGTTGTTGTTTAGGCTTTCTTTTGCCATCTCATCAGTGATGATGATATCATCCGATTCGGCAGCGTTTACAACAATCTCTAAAGCATTTAAGAGTTTGCGGGCATCTCCACCCGATACACGCAGTAAAAATTCGGTTTCTTTTAATTCAATTTTTTTGTACTTTAACAGTTCATCTTTTTTAATGGCTTGTGCAAGCAAATTTTCTAATTCGGTTTTGGTAAGGTGTTCTAATACAAAAACCTGACAACGAGAAAGCAAAGCGGGAATGACCTCAAACGATGGGTTTTCGGTAGTGGCACCAATTAAAGTAACAGTACCTTTTTCTACAGCACCTAATAACGAGTCTTGTTGCGATTTACTAAAACGGTGTATTTCAT
>DATHOW010000242.1:0-6112 GCA_035484495.1 Bacteroidia bacterium
GGAGCAGTAGGGCAGGCCTGCTCAGACGCCAGGTCGACTGGCACGTGCGGCAGCAATCGGCTGAGCTTGAGTTTTTGATTCTTTTTGGTCAAGCAAAAAGAATAGTAGAAAAAATAAAACTTTAGTTAATCAACCCTTAACAATAAACACCTTCACTTTTGTTCAAACAAAAAAAAGAAAAATCCAACCTATCGTTCTTCGTATTTAACCGACCATATTAGGGCAATAATCCAACCTAACACAGTCCAACCCAAAAAAAGGTTTAGTAAAAAAACTTGCAATGCAAAAGTTTTACGCCCAACAATTATAGTAGGTAAAAAATAAATAAGCAGAAAAAAAATTATAACTAAAATCTCCATCTTATTTACTGGTTACAATTTTCCTAACCTCACGTTGCCCACCCACATACGTTTTAACTTCAACCGTTACACCATCGGGTTCTTTAACAGGCTGCCCAAGCAAATTATAATATTGCGTGCTTAGTAAATTTTCTTGGCTATTATAATGCTCTATTCCCTGTATGCAATTATTTTGCTGAAAATTCATACTATTGCTTTGGTTGTTCATTCTGAAACTATTTTTACCATTAACTAAATTGCCATTATAGTTTACAAAGCTTAATACATAATTACTGTCTACCCATTTTTGATAGGTAGCAGGAATTACTAATACGTTTGTGCTGCTTGGTGAAACACTATCTACTACATTTATTTGATCTGTTGGTGAAAAACCTGTATAAATAAAATGTATATATACTTTTACAGTCGAGTTAATGCAGGCTGTATCAGGCTTGATGCTGTCAATAACAATAAAATTACTTAATTGAACTGCATTGTTTTGGGCTAATGTTGTATAAGATAACAACAAAAAAAATAGTAGTTTTTTCATAAAGCAAATATATGAAAAAATGAATTTAATAATTGTCTACAGCAAATTTTAAACCAACAGCATTGTATTTATTTGCCTCATTAATTACTACCTGCACTCCGTCAGAAATATTTCCATTGATGTTGTGTAGTACAGTTGTTGGCACCCAAATGGTATAATTTTTTATAGTTAAATCTATAACCCCTTTAGTATGGTAATAAAATTTGGTAGAGCTAGTAGTTTTTTTATAAGAGCTTACTGCATTGTATCTGCCTAACCAGGCAATGCGTGGCAAACTTGGATGAGTTTCTATATAAATATTTCCGGCGGCGTTACTGTAAGGCGGTATTGTTCCTGGATTAATCAGTCCCTTAGGTGCAGGTACAACATCACAAGTTTTATTTGGAAACGGAACATGGGCGGCTTTACCTGCACAAGTTATTCAGACAAGTGGAAGTAATGCTTATTTTACCGGAGGTAATTTAGGGATAGGAAAAAACAATCCACAGGTACCATTAGATGTTGTAGGGAATGCTAATATTAATGGAAACACAAATATTACAGGTTCTATTTCTGTTTCTTCCTTAGCTGGTGGAAAAGGGCTTCAACAGTTGTTTATAGATTCAGCTGGGAATCTAACAGGTGGTAATTTATTCAAGCAAAATCCTGGTGTACCCAACCCAAACCCTAATACCCCTATCAATCTTCCGCTTTGCAGTTCAGGCAATCCATCGTGGTTATTGGGAGGAAACGTATTAGGTAATCCTTTTGGATTTATATCAGATGCAGTACTAGGGACTTGTGATTATCACGATTTAATATTTGAAGCAAACAGTAAGCAATCAATGTGGATAAAACCAACAGGAATGATTGGTGTTGGGACACCTAATCCAAGCGCTTTACTACATGTATCAACTAACGCAAGTGGTAGTACTCCAGGTTTAATTATTGACCAAGGTCCATCTTCTCTTGAGGGACCTCCAGAATTTAATGTTAACAATGATGGTTCAACTACTATATATAATCTAGGTATTCCAGGTACAAACGATCCTTTAAGTGTTAATCTTCAAAATACTGACCAACGTCAGGGTGGTTCAATGAATACAACTATTACAAATGTTTTTAGAATTGCAACCACAGGTAATGTAGGGATTGGTAATACTACATCAGGTTACAAATTGGGGTGATCAGCCTGTAAATTTAAGCGCATATAAACCCTTAACCGTTAATGGAGATGTTTCTTTAGCCAATTACCATACTGGTAATACGGGCAATTCTGGTGATGGAGAAACAGCAGTTGAAGTTTTAGGTAACGATAAAGTACCTACACGTCGTGGTATCTCTGTGGATAGCGATCCTAAAGGAGATTTAAATTTTTTTATAAATACAAACCAAAGTGATGGAAATAATACTACAGAATTTCATTTCAAAAATGGAGCTAAACCTGATTATTCACCATATAGCAATGCCACCGCTGCACCAAGTTTAATGACTATAAATAACCTTGGAGAGGTAATCATTCCAAAACTTCCAAGTGCAACTAATGCTACTGGCGTACTTAAAAGTTTGTTGGTAGATGCCAATGGGAAACTTGTGCCAGGTGCTAATATTGCTTCTACTAATTCTGTAGCATGGGCTTTAGGCGGTAATAATAGCAATGGTAACAGTTTAGGCACTACCGATGGTAGTGATTTAGTTTTTGTTGCCGGTCAAGCAAGTGGCACGCAAAGAATGCGTATAAATGGTACAACAGGACAAGTACGCATTGGTATAAGAAAACCAAACTCAGGTTATCATGATGGTTCAATGTTATCCGTTGACGGTGATATAACAACGACTGCTGTGTATGTAACTGACCCAACCGGCACTCTTAAGTGGAGCGATTTTGTATTTGATGCAACTTATAAATTAATGCCATTAAATGAGCTTGAAGCTTTTTATAAACAAAACCATCATTTACCAAGTGTACCAACAACAAAAGAAGTACAAGAAAATGGTAATAACCTAGCCGAAACAGATGCTGTGTTATTACAAAAAATAGAAGAGCTTACTCTTTATGTAGTACAACAGCAAAAAACTTTAGAACAACAACAAAAAGAAATAGCTGAACTAAAGAAGAAACTAAACAATAAGTAATAAATTTTTAATACATAAAAAATTAAGTATGAAGAATTTTTTTAGCCGAACGCTATTGCTTATTTCTTTATTGATAATAGGCAAATTAGGATTTGCACAGGGTGATACACTTCGATTTGACAGGTATAAAGATTTTGTAAATTCTGTAACACATGTTTTTAAGGATAATCATCCTGAGCTATCTTTTTTTAAATTCAGAGTGTTTCCATCAAATTCGCCAATTAATATTTATGATTTATTTAAAGGTAATGGCACTGATAGCGCAATAAATTTTTCGGATTATCTATCTTTGGTTAATCTATTAGAAATATCAAATTATAATGAAGAGGGTAATGTAAATTTAGATTCATTAACGAATAATTTAATAACTTCTAAATTAAACAAACCATCCGTAACGCCTATTAGTTTATCATTTATAGAGTACAGTAGCTTTGATGATACCATAGTAGATAAAGAGATTTTGGGCTTTTCTAATGGACAATTTGCCGAAACAATTATACCTGGTTATTATCCTTTTAAAAAAGGTAAATTGTTTGCTTCATCAGCCCTTAATGAGGTTTTTCAATCATCACCTATTAATTTTATGTTAAACGATACTTTTATTTTATCAAATATTGCTGACCGTATAGATAGTATTTATATTGATTTTGCTGATGGCAATGGATTTGTACCAATTATTAAAGGCATTAATTACCCGGTTAGCTATGATACTGATGGGCAAAAAAAAATAAAAGTTGCCCTTAGTGCTTATGGGCAACAATATATATCATCATTTACTATTATTGATTCGAGCCATGTATTCATTGCAAGTCGAAATTCGGCTTATAGGGATAGGAAATAGTACTGCACAATATGGGATTTGGTTTTCTACATGTAATTCTGACCAAAGAATTAGAAAACCTTATATTATTTGCTCAGGCTTACAACCTAAACAACACAGCCAAAATTACTAGGGCTGTTCGTTTTTTCGTACTAAATCAATATTTTCAACCAAATGATATACCAGCGGCACTTGCTCTACCACCACATCGCTTTTATCAATGCCAAACGCTTTTTCTTCGCCCTCACTAAAGCGTTTTAAAATAAAGTAACTGTTAAGCAACAAACCTTCTTTTAGCGAAAATTCATTTTCTACCGATAAAAATTTTTCGAACACAACAAATTTAAAATCGGGTTCGGGGTTATATTTTGTCGAGCCATCAGGGCGTACATGCAAATTCAATTCTTTGTTGGCTACTAATTGTTGCATAATTTTTTTAAAATACAACTCCGTACGGGGTTGCACCCTAAAGCCAATATTTACAATTACTTTAATTACTTTATCATCAACCAACTCCAACACTTCGTAGGTTAATGTATAAGGCTCATCGGTGCGGTTAATGTGCAAAAACCAATATACATCTGCACGTTTGGGCTTTTTGGCAAAAACAGATTCAATAATTTTATATTCAAGCTCTTCGTGTTTTTTGGCTTTAGTAAGGTAAATTAAATGCGTGGCAAATTTTGGTATACTATCATCCTCGCTTAACTCTTTTATTTTTGGCGTGTATTTGCTAAGTGCTACAAAGTGTATAAAACTATTATTTACCTTGCGCGAGTAGTACCAAACATACATGGTAGTAAAAATAAACAGTTCGAAAAATAAAAACATCCAGCGTTCTTTTATTTTAGCCACGTTGGCAATAAAAAAAGAGGTTTCAATTACCGCAAACACAAACAAAATAGCAAACACTAACACCTTGTTCCACTTTAATTGGTAAATTAAAAAATAGCTCAGCAAAAAGGTTGTCATCATCATGGCAATGGTTATCGAAAAACCATAAGCAGCTTCCATGTGTTCCGATTTTTTGAAATATAAAATCATCAGCACACAACCAAACCAAAGTATGCCGTTTACACTGGGTATATAAATTTGTCCTTTTAAGTCGGTTGGTTGTCTTAATGTTACACGCGGCCAAAAATTTAAGTTCATGGCTTCGCTAATTAATGTAAACGACCCACTAATAAGTGCCTGCGATGCAATAATAGTGGCAGCCGTTGCAATAATAATGCTGGGCAATAAAAACCAATTGGGCATAATTTCAAAAAACGGGTTACGCCCTTCAAGGGTTGTTTTAGCTTGGTGCGTAATCCACGCCGCCTGACCTAAATAGCAAGCCACTAAACTTATTTTTACAAACACCCAGGTTATGCGTATATTTTTTAAACCGCAATGTCCCAAGTCAGAGTAAAGAGCCTCGGCTCCCGTAGTACATAAAAATACCGCACCCAATAACCAAAAACCATGCGGGTAGTTTACCAGCAAATTATAGGCGTGTTTTGGGTTTAAAACTTGTATAATATCGGGGTGCAACATTACCTGGTGTAAACCTGCAACCAGCAACATCGAAAACCAAATAAACATAATAGGACCAAAAAGTTTACCAATTACCTGCGTACCAAAACGCTGAAAGAAAAACAAGGCCGAAAGAATGCCCATCACCAAACCAATAGTTAGGTTGTTGCCCGCCGCAAAAGTGGTTTCAAAACCGGGCACCATGTTTAAACCTTCTATGGCCGATGCCACCGATATGGGCGGTGTAATTATTCCGTCGGCCAATAAAGTGGTTGCACCCAATATGGTTGGTATAACTAATTTTTTTCCGTAGCGGCGCACCAATGCGTATAACGAAAAAACGCCACCCTCGCCATTGTTATCGGCCTTTAAAGTTAGCCACACATATTTTATACTGGTTTGAAAAACCAATGTCCAAAAAATACACGATACACCTCCGTACACAAGCATCGTGTCTATGGGGCGCTCACCCATCACAGCGCGTAAGGCATATAAGGGGCTTGTACCAATATCGCCATAAATAATGCCCAAGGCCACTAGCAAGGTGGCAAAGGTTACTTTTTTTGTATGGATAGTTGCTGCTTGTGTCATGCTGTTTTACAATACAAAGCTACAGTTACCGGTATAATTTATAACAGTAAACTTAGTAATCTATTTTTAAATATTTTTAAATAATATAGGCAGGGCGTTACGGTGCTTTGTAAACACGCACCGTCGGGCTTTACACTGCAAGTTTTTAGATTACTAAAAAGCTTTTCGTTGCAATCCCTAACG
>DATHOW010000243.1:0-7296 GCA_035484495.1 Bacteroidia bacterium
GAGGGAGGAATTTTTGCTTTATATGCCTTAGTACGTCGTTTTAAAATTAAATGGTTAATTGCCCCGGCCATTATTGGTGGAAGTGCTTTATTAGCGGATGGCATCATTACTCCACCCATCTCAATAGCATCGGCTGTTGAGGGTTTACGTGCTTTTAAACCCGAAATAAATACGGTGCCTATTGTTATCGGAATTTTAATTGGCTTATTTTCTATACAACAATTCGGAACAAAATTTTTAGGCCGCTTTTTTGGCCCAATGATGCTTACTTGGTTTGTAATGTTAGGTGTACTAGGTTTTATGCAGTTAATTACAAATGTAAGTGTGCTAAAAGCTTTCAATCCTTATTACGCAATCCATTTATTATCTATACACCACGAAGGCTTTTTTGTTTTAGGTGCGGTGTTTCTTTGTACAACGGGTGCCGAGGCTTTGTATTCTGATATGGGGCATTGTGGTCGTAACAACATTCGCGTAAGTTGGATATTTGTAAAAAGTATGCTGGTGCTTAATTATTTTGGACAAGGTGCTTTTTTAATTAAACACAGCGGACAAACATTAGCTGAAATTGGTGGTGCATCTATCAATCCATTTTATTTAATAATGCCCGAAAAATTTCTGCCTATCGGTATCGTTATAGCAACTGTATCTGCCGTAATTGCTTCGCAAGCTTTAATTAGTGGTGCTTATACATTAATTAACGAGGCCATGCGATTAAACCTTTGGCCTAAAGCATTGGTAAAATACCCTACCGAATTACGCGGCCAACTTTACATCCCATCTATCAACTGGTTATTATTAGCAGGTTGTATTATGATAGTTCTTAAGTTTAGAGAATCGTCTAATATGGATGCTGCCTATGGTTTGTCTATTATAGTCTGTATGCTCATGACAACTCTCTTGCTTTTTCATTATATGTGGATGAAAAAGTACAATCACTTTCTCGCAATATTAGTAATTAGTGTTTATATGCTAATTGAACTTAGTTTCCTTTATGCCAACCTGGCTAAATTTATGCATGGTGGTTATGTAACTTTATTTATTGCTTCTATCTTAATTTCAATAATGGCGGTATGGCATGCGGCTAAAAAAATTGGAAGCCGTTACACCGAGTTTGTTAAAGTAGATAAATACAAACATGTTTTGGCGGAGTTAAGTAGAGATTTAACTATTCCAAAATATGCAACACACTTAGTTTATTTAACTAGTGCAGGTCATTATGATGAAATAGAATCGAAAGTTATTTATTCTATTTTGCAAAAACGCCCTAAGCGTGCCGACTTATATTGGTTTGTACACGTTGATGTAGTTGATGAGCCTTATAGAATGGAGTATCGTGTACACGAAATAATGAAAGACGATGTTATACGTGTAGATTTTAAATTAGGTTTTAGGGTTGCTCCAAAAATTAATTTAATGTTTAGAAAAGTAGTGCAAGATTTAGTTAAAGCAAATGAAGTTGATATAACCAGTCGTTACGAGTCGCTTAACCGAAACAATGTAATAGGTGATTTTAAATTTGTACTTACCGAAAAATTCCTTTCATACGATAATGATTTGCCTTGGAAAGAGCGTATCATTTTAGATATTTACTTCTTTTTACGTAAATTTAGCGTAGGTGAATCTCGTGCCTTTGGTTTAGATAGCAGCTCTGTAAAAATCGAAAAATTTCCTTTAGTACTTACTCCAACTAGAGAGTTTCCACTTAAACGTATCGATTAATTAATCGTTTTTAGGTGCTGAGGTTATCAATGAACTAACTCATACAATTTTACTATTTTAGCACACCTTAATTTTTTATGTATGAAGAAGTTTTTTCTTGCGCTTGTAATTGTATCATCTTGTTTTAAAGCTGTAGCCGATGAAGGCATGTGGTTGCCCTTTTTATTGCAACAGCTTAATGAAAAGGACATGAAAAAGAATGGTTGCAAGCTTTCTGCAAAAGATATCTATGATATAAATAACACCTCCTTAAAAGATGCCATCGTACAATTTGGTGGAGGCTGTACGGCTGAAATAATTTCGGATAAAGGATTAATATTAACTAATCATCATTGTGGATTTTCTGCAATTGCGGCGCATAGCAGCGTTGATAAAGATTATTTAACCAATGGCTTTTGGGCTATGAATGCCAGCGAAGAATTAACTAACCCTGGTTTAACAGCTATGCTTATTGTGCGTATAGAAGATATAACAGATAAAGTTAATGTAGGTGTTACCACTGGGCTTAATGAAAAAGAGTTAGATGCTATTCAGCAAAAAAACATAAAACAACTTACTGCCGATATTACAAAAGGCACCAAGTACGAAGCTTTTATAAAACCATTTTTTTACGGCAATCAGTTTATTTTATTTATAACACAAACGTATAAAGATGTGCGTTTAGTTGGCGCCCCCCCATCATTTATAGGTAAGTTTGGCGGCGATACAGATAATTGGATGTGGCCTCGTCATACAGGCGACTTTTCAATATTTAGAATTTATGCCGATAAGAATAATGAGCCGGTTGAGTTTGCCGCAGATAATGTGCCGTACAAACCAAAAAAATCCCTAACAATTTCTATGAAAGGAGTTAAAGAAGGAGATTTTACTATGGTATATGGTTTTCCTGGCCGCACGCAGGAGTATCTTTTTAGTGATGCAGTTGATATGACTATGAACGAAAGCGACCCAACTAAAGTTGCTTTACGCGAAAAGAGATTGGGGATTATGAATCAGTTTATGAAAGCTAATGATACAACCCGAATTGCTTATGCTTCTAATTACGCGTCGGTTGCCAATTATTGGAAAAAATGGATGGGTGAAATGCAAGGCTTAAAAAAATTTGATGCAGTAAATAAAAAAATTGAGTTTGAGAAAAAGTTTATAGAACTACTTTCATCTGATCCGGCTGAAAAAGAAAAATTTAATAAAGTGTTTTCTGATTTTCATTCTTTATACGCAAGCTATCGTGTGTATCAAAAACAAATGGATTATTATAGCGAATGTTTATTGGGTATAAATGCTTTATCGGTAGCTCGGTCAGGAGAGAAATTTGTTGCTTCGCTTAAGGGAAAAACCGACGAAGAAAAGCAAAAAGAGTTTGCTAAAACTTTAGAAAATGCTGAACGTTCGTTTAAAACCTATAACAAGGCAATGGATAAAACTATTTGCAAAGCTATGTTAGAAATGTATGTACAGGGCTTAGATAAAAAATTGCGTGTTCCTGCTCTCGACTCGTTGCTTAACGTCTACCAAAACAAATACGATGTTGTTGCTGATAAAATTTATAGCGAGTGCATCTTTCTTAATAAGGATAAATATTTAAGCGCACTAAAAAACTCCTCGGTAAGTGAGCTAGAAAATGATATGCTTTACAAGCTTTGGAAAAGTATAGCTATCTATTATAATACAAGTGTAATTCCGCAATATGCTGCTATCGATGCCCAGCTAAACACACTTTATAAGCAGTATGTAGATAAAATGACAAAAGTGTATAAAGACAAAAAGTTTTATCCTGATGCAAACTCAACTTTGCGAATAACCTATGGAAAAGTAAAAGGTTATAAGCCGCGGGATGGTGTAGATTACACCTACTACACAACATTAGACGGTATGATGGAAAAAGAAAACCCTAATGATGACGAGTTTATTGTGTTTCCTAAAATGAAAGATTTATACAATAAAAAAGATTATGGGAAGTACGCTGATAAAGATGGCACCTTGCATATATCGTTTGTAGCTACAAACCACACAACGGGTGGCAATAGTGGTAGCCCCGTACTTAATGCAAACGGAGAATTAATTGGCACAAATTACGATAGGGTTTGGGAAGGCACCATGAGTGATATTATGTACAACCCAAACATCTGTCGTAATATTACATTAGATGTGCGTTATACTTTGTTTGTAATTGATAAATATGCAGGCGCGGGTTACTTACTAAATGAAATGAAACTGGTACAATGAGTTGGTTGCAAAAAATAGCAACAACAGATAAGGGCATAAACCTTACTAACATAGTTTTAATGCTATTAAGTACAGCTATTGCTTTTGTTATCCCCTTTAAACTTTTTTTGTTTGTGTACGCGGTGCTAGGCCCTTTACATTATTTGACTGAAATTTCTTGGCTCGATAAAAGAAATTTTTTTATCAAGCAAAAAACGCAAATATGGCCTTATGTGCTTATAGCTTTATTACTTACGGTTGCCGTATTTAATGAAAAAACAGTGTTGAGGTACTATTCAGTAAGCTTAATTATCTGTGTGGTAGTTTATACATTGTGTTTAGTTTTCTCCGGTAAAAATAGTATATCGTTATTGGTATCATTTCTTGTTTTAATTCTGGCTCTGGCTATTAAGGCAGATAAGATTATGTTTTTGATTTTAGCTTTCGGCATTTTTTTACCGACAATAGTACACGTGTTTTTATTTACAGGTTTATTTGTTTTACAAGGTGCGCTTAAAAATAAAAGTGTTACTGCCTTTATTTCTTTAGCAGTATTTATTGCTTGTGCGGTAAGCTTTGCTTTTATTCATACACCCAATTCAGAAATACTTTCAGTAGCTGAAAAAGGATACATACAAAAATACTTCAGCATCATTAACCAATCCCTAGCTAGTGTGTTTAATATTAGTTTTAGTAGAAATAGTAACGATATTTTTGAGCTACCCGCACTCATTGCTGTGCAGCGTTTTATAGCATTTGCATATACATATCACTACTTAAACTGGTTTTCTAAAACCTCAGTCATCAAGTGGCACGATGTTTCTAAAAGCAGGCTAGGGGTAATTGCAATCTTATGGATTGTATCGGTAGTATTTTATTATGTAGATTTTCGCTTAGGGTTTATGGTGTTGTTTTTATTAAGCATGGTCCATGTTTTTTTAGAACTCCCGCTTAACGTACACTCGGTAAAAGGCATTATTAGTGGAATAAAAAACCGATAAATTTATTTTCTCTCTTTTATTTTCTGACGATGTTTCAAACCCCAATCGCGTAGTGACATAATAACTTCATCTAAAGTGGTGCCATAAGGAGTGAGCTCGTATTCTACACTTACCGGAATAGTGTCATAAACTGTACGTGTAACCAAGGTGTTTACTTCTAATTCCTTCAATTCTTTAGATAGCATTTTAGCTGTAATACCTGTTATTTCGCGGTGTAGCTCTTTAAAGCGCTTATTGCCATGTATTAAAGCAATTATAATCGGTATTTTCCATTTACCACTTAAAATATATAAAGCATCTTGTACAGGTAGTAAGCTCTTAGAGCACTCGGTGGAACTTAACTTACTTGGGTTTTCTAAAAAGTTTTTAGCCATCTTTATGATTATTTAAGAATTAAATAATACACAAAGATACGTTGTTTGACCTAATTTTATTGTAGGTTTACTAAAGTATATCGGTATACTTTGGTATATCGGTTACTAAAGTATAGTTAATGTACATACATTTGTATCAATAAAAACAAAAACTATGTCAACAACCAAATGGGCTTTAGATGCCACACATTCAGAAGTGCAGTTTAAAGTAAAGCACTTAATGATATCAACCGTTACCGGATCGTTTAAAAAATTCGACGCGGCGGTAGAGACTAACGATGAAGATTTTACAACGGCTAAAATTAATTTTTCTGCCGATATAGATTCTATCACTACGAATAATGAGCAAAGAGATGGCCACTTAAAAACAGGCGATTTTTTTGATGCAGCTGCCCATCCTCAAATAAAATTTGAAAGTGCTAAACTTGAAAAAGTGAGTACTGAAAATTATAAACTACATGGCAACTTCACCATTAAAGGTGTTAGTAAACCTGTTGTGTTAGATGTAGAGTTTGGTGGCATTGCTAAAGACCCATGGGGTAACACGCGTGCTGGTTTCTCAATTACCGGTAAAATAAACCGTCAGGATTTTGGTATAAGCTTTGGTGCGGTTACCGAAACGGGTGGCTTGGTAGTAAGTAACGATGTATCATTACACAGTAATATTGAATTTGTAAAACAAGCGTAAATAAATAAAACATAATTAATAACCTAAAAAACAAAAAAACACAATGAAAAAAATCACCATTCTTGCCTCAGTGGCAGCGGCTCTTATGTTCTCATTTACATCAGTAGCTCAAGGCGTTTACACTATGGATAAAGCACACTCTTCAGTTGGCTTTACAATTACTCACTTATCTATCTCGGATATAGATGGGTCTTTTAAAACCTTTGATGCAAAATTAACCTCTACTAAAGAAGATTTTTCAGATGCTTCTTTCGATTTTACAGCAGATGTAAATAGTATCAATACTGATAACGAAAAACGTGATGGTCACCTTAAATCACCTGACTTTTTTGACGTAGCTAAATTTTCTACACTTACTTTTAAAAGTAAAACAGTAAAAAAAGTAGCTGGCAATAAATACACTATTATTGGTGATATGACTATGCATGGTGTAACTAAAATGGTGAGTTTTGAAGCTGTTATTAGAAGTGGCGTTAACCCAATGAGCAAAAAAACAGTTGTGGGTGTTAAAGTAAATGGCGTAGTAAACCGTTCTACTTTTGGTATTGGCGCAACAATGCCTGGTACCATGTTAAGCGAAGAAGTTATTGTAAGAGGAAGTGCAGAATTTTCTAAAGATTAATTCTTCTCAATAAAGTTTAAATAAAAAAGCCGCTCTATATATTATAGAGCGGCTTTTTTATTATGCTGTAATTTTTTCTCTTTTAATTAGCTACTCCGCCACCATCAGCAGTAGGAGCTGCATTTTGCGCTTTAAAGGCAGCAAAGTCAAACAATAAAGTAAAACGTAATGTGTTTTGTAATGGGTTACGTTGTGTAAGTGGTGTTAAGTAACTCATATCAATACTAAACACACTATACTTAACGCCTAAGCCAAAAGTAATATACTGACGATTGCCTTGATATTTATTTTCATAATAGTAACCAGTTCTAAAAGCAAGTAAATTATTGTACCAATATTCTAAACCACCCGAAGCTCTAATTTCCTGCAATTCTCCTATAGCACCGTTAGGCGAGTCAGTAAAAGAACCTAGCATGCCCGGCACTATAGGTCGGTAAGGGTCTTTGCCTGCCACAATTAAATAACTTCCATTACCATCTGGAATACGATTATTATGAGAGTCTAATTGCCAAACAGGCGGACTAGGTACCATTAATTTAGTAACATCACCTAAAAAAGTAATGGTGTTGTACTCATCTAAATGAATCTTAAAACCACCACCTATACGCAATTGGGTTGGTAAAAAACTTTTTGAAGATTGGTCAGCATTATCGGTGTAAGAAATTTTAGTGCCTATGTTTGATA
>DATHOW010000244.1:0-3521 GCA_035484495.1 Bacteroidia bacterium
GCAGGTTGGCAACAGCACATTTAAAGCTCATCCAGGCAGCAAGTGCCATAACTTCGTCTTGGTTAACATCCATTGCATAACGGATACCACCTTTTGATGGACCTAAATGCGTAGAGTGTACACAACGGTACCCTTCAAATATCTGCACCTTACCGTTATCCATCATAACAGGTAGGCTTACTTTTACTAATTTTTGTGGATTTCTTAAAACTTGGGCAACTTCTTCTGACAGATTCATGGCTTTAACAGCTGCATCTAAGCGAGCTAAAACTGAATCAAACATACTCTCATGAACTACTTTTGAAGCGGCAGTGTGTGCTGACATACTTTTTTGTTTTAGTTAAACATAAATTTGCCCGCAAATGTAACAATTTCTTAAAATGATGGCGCATTAATATAGCTTAACTGCCATTTTTTGAAGATGAATTTCTTTAAGGAATGTTAAATCAATGAAAACCACTATTTAGCGCTAAAAAACCGCTTATTTCTCACATCTTTATTACTTATAAAATACATCCATAATTTCGCCATCAAATTGTATATTTGCCCCCTTATTATTTAACATAAACAACGCAAAATGTCAACAGAAGGAAGACAAATAATATATAGTATGGTGAACGTGAGCAAAATTCACCCACCACAAAAACAAGTTTTAAAAGACATTTATATATCGTTTTACTACGGCGCAAAAATTGGTGTGCTGGGTTTAAATGGTTCGGGTAAATCTACCCTGCTGCGCATTATGGCCGGCATGGATAAAGATTATTTAGGCGAGATACACCAATCGCCGGGTTACTCTATAGGCATGCTTGAGCAAGAGCCTCAACTAGATGATAACAAAACTTGTATTGAAGTTGTACGCGAAGGCGTTCAAAAATATGTTGATATACTTAACGAATACGAAGTAGTAAACAACAAATTTGCCGAAGAGATGACGCCTGAGGAGATGGATAAATTAATTAACCGTCAGGCACAATTACAGGATGAAATTGACCGTCACGATTTATGGAATTTAGATAACCGTTTAGAGCAGGCAATGGATGCATTGCGTTGCCCCGAGAGTGATACTAAAGTAAAAGTGTTGTCGGGTGGAGAGCGTCGTCGTGTGGCATTATGTCGTTTACTTTTACAAGAACCCGATATTTTATTGTTAGATGAGCCAACCAACCACTTAGATGCTGAAAGCGTTGATTGGTTAGAACAACATTTACAACAATATAAAGGAACTATTATTGCGGTAACCCACGATAGATATTTTTTAGATAATGTTGCGGGTTGGATATTAGAGTTAGACCGCGGCGAAGGCATTCCGTGGAAAGGAAATTACACCAGCTGGTTAGAGCAAAAAGGAGAGCGTTTACGTCAGGAAGAAAAAACAGAAAGCAAACGCCAAAAAACTTTAGCGCGCGAGTTAGACTGGGTTCGTCAGGGAGTTAAAGGACGTGGCGTTAAACAAAAAGCCCGTTTAAATAACTACGATAAAATGATGAACGAAGACATGAAGGAGAAAGAAGAGAAACTAGAAATCTTCATTCCTAATGGTCCGCGTTTGGGTAACGAGGTTATCGAAGCAACCAATATTTCAAAAGGATTTGGCGACAGATTGTTATATGAAAACCTAACTTTTAAATTACCGCCTGCGGGCATTGTAGGCATTATTGGGCCAAACGGTGCAGGTAAAACAACCTTGTTCCGTATGATAATGGGACAAGAAACACCTAACGCCGGAGACTTTAAAGTGGGGCCTACCGTTAAAATTTCTTACGTTGACCAAGCGCATAAATCAATCGACCCTAATAAAACAGTTTACGATGTTATTAGCGAAGGTTTAGATAATATTACATTGGGTGGCCGTGCCATTAACTCACGCGCTTATATATCTCGCTTTAACTTTGCAGGGTCTGATCAAGGTAAAAAATGTTCGGTGCTTTCGGGT
Organism: Bacteroidia bacterium; assembly: GCA_035484495.1. GTDB lineage: Bacteria > Bacteroidota > Bacteroidia > B-17B0 > Aurantibacillaceae > PALSA-968. The sequence goes on from DATHOW010000244.1 coordinate 1,937, forward strand.
GGAGAGCGTAATCGTTTACACTTAGCCCTTGCTTTAAAAGAAGAAGGCAACGTGCTTTTATTAGATGAGCCAACCAACGATTTAGATGTAAACACCTTACGTGCCTTAGAGGAAGGTTTAAATGATTTTGCAGGTTGCGCCGTTATTATTAGTCACGATAGATGGTTTTTAGACCGTGTTTGTACACACATCCTGGCTTTTGAGGGCGATAGCACAGCTTATTGGTTTGAAGGCGGTTACAGCGAGTACGAAGAGAATAAAAAGAAACGCCTAGGCAATGTAGAACCTAAACGTGTACGCTACAAAAAATTAACCGTTTAATTTTTGGTATAAAACTTGCTTAGTAGTATCTGTATCTGTTACAAAATTATAATTATGAAAAAACAAACAACAACAATTCTTTCCTTTTTACTTTTAGCTTCATCTTTTGTTTTTGCTCAAACTCCTGCTGTGGCAGACCAAGACCCAAAAGCAAAAGCCATTTTAGATGACTTAAGCAAAACAACTAAATCGTATAAAACCATTTCGGCTGAGTACGAGCTTATTCTTTTAAACAAAGAAAAAAAGCAAACCGATAAACAAAGCGGTAAAATACAAGTTAAAGGCAATAAGTATAAATTAGAGATACCGGGTAACACTATTGTTTGCGATGGCAAAACCGTGTGGACGTATAATAAAGATGCGCAAGAAGTAAGCATTAAAAACTTTGAGCCTAATAGCGAAGAAGGTTTAAACCCAAGTAACATTTTTACCCTATACGAAACCGGTTATAAATACAAATATGAGAAGGAAGAAAAAATTGGTGCAAACACCTATCATGTAATTAATTTATACCCTGCTGTAAAACCCGAAAAGAAAAAGTTTTCTATCATTAAATTATTTGTTGAAAAAACAAAAAAGCAAGTAGGCGAAATTAAAATGATGATGAAAGATGGTGGCACACAGACTTATGAAATAAAAAGCTTTACCCCAAATGCACCACTTGCCGATACTGTTTTTGCATTTGATACCAAAAGCTTTAAGGCAGACCAAATTGTTGACGAGCGTGATAGTAAATAATGAAACAACTTGGTTTAATTGGTTACCCCTTATCACATTCATTTTCTAAAAAGTATTTCGATGAAAAATTTCAAAAGCTAGGTCGTACCGATTTTAGTTTTTCAGTTTTCTCAATGGAAAATGTAAATCAGTTTCCTGCTTTAATTAACGAGCATAAAAACTTAATAGGTTTAAGCGTTACCATACCGCATAAAGAAACCGTTATTCCTTTTTTAGATGAGGTAGATGAGGTGGCTAAAGAAATTGGCGCGGTTAATTGCATTAAAATAGCCAACGGAAAATTAAAAGGCTACAATACTGATACGCTGGGTTTTAAACAAAGTCTGCGCCCTTTTTTAGATGTTAACCACACCAAAGCTTTGGTATTTGGTACAGGCGGTGCAGCAAAAGCGGTTGCCTACACACTTAAAAAATTAAACATAGATGTTTGGTTTGTTAGCCGCCAAAAAAACACCGATTTACCCAATAGTTTTACCTACGAAGAATTAAATGAAGAAATAGTAAGTGCCTGCAAACTACTTGTAAA
>DATHOW010000245.1:0-14215 GCA_035484495.1 Bacteroidia bacterium
CTTACTTTTTCAAACATCATTCCTTTTAATTTCCCGTTTTCAACAACGAAAGATTTAGGAACATGGTTATCAATAATAGGAATATCCTCATGCATGGCATCTTCTTTTTCCCAAGGCGATGCTTTCATTTCAGCAAACGGGCTACGTACTATTACTTTTACATTTTCGCCACCTAAACGACGTGATGTACGACAGCAATCCATGGCAGTGTTACCACCACCTAATACAATTACGTTTTTACCAATTTTACTGGTGTGCTCAAAAGCAACGCTGGCTAACCAATTAATGCCAATATGAACATTTGCTCCGGCTTCTTTACGACCCGGTAAATCAGTTAAATCTCTGCCTTTTGGTGCACCTGTTCCAACAAAAATGGCATCGTAATCTTTAGCAAGAATTTCTTTCATGCTGGTTACGTAATGGTTGAAATGGGTGTGGATGCCTAAATCTAAAATATAATTTACTTCTTCATCAAGTACAGTCTCGGGTAAACGGAAAGATGGAATTTGGCTGCGCATAAAGCCACCGCCTTTTTTTTGCTCATCGTATAAATGCAATTCATAACCAAGCTGAGCCAAATCTCTTGCTACAGTTAACGAAGCCGGACCTGCACCCAACAAAGCAACTTTTTTACCATTAGGTTTAAAAGGGCCTTTCGGCATCATGTCTTTTACATTGCCTTTGTTATCGGCGGCTACGCGTTTTAAACGACAAATAGCAACAGGCTCTTCTTCTACGCGTCCACGACGGCAGGCAGGCTCACAAGGCCTATCGCAGGTACGACCAAGTACACCGGGGAAAACGTTAGAATCCCAATTAATCATGTAAGCCTCATCATACTTACCATCGGCAATTAGCCTTATGTATTCTGGTACGGGTGTATGTGCCGGGCAAGCATGTTGACAATCGACCACTTTATGGAAATATTCCGGGTCTTTAATATCGGTTGGTTTCATAAATTTATTTAAAATTTAAAAGCACACCGTAAGACAATTAAAGTCTTACATCTTACTCAAAAATAATATTTTTTATGTAACCAGAAAGAAAAAGGAAGGCTAAATTATAATTCTTTCATTAACACATTATACAACTCAATCATAGCTGATATATCTGCTTTGTGAACCTTTTCGTTTGGTGAGTGTACATGGTCTTCGGGCGCACCTACAAAACACCAATCCCAAGGGTACTCGGCCATTTGAAGCTCTTTAGCATCGCTGCCACCGCTGCCTTCAACTTCTAATTGAAAAGGCACTTTAGATTTTTTAGCAATAGAAATTATTTTGTTGATATAACTCCTTCTTGGTATCAAACTATCGCGCATACTAATAGCAACGCCTTTGCCATGCGTAACGCCTTCGGTAATCCAAGTAATGTCTGATATAAGGGCTTGTTTAATCTTATATTTCTCTTGTAAAAACTTTTGAATGTACGATACGCTTCCGCCACCATGCTCTTCCCAGCAAGAAAAAACAATAGCACCATCTTTTAATGTTTCTGCCACTTTTAAAGCATTAAAAACCCCTAATCGGTTATCCATATAACAGCATTGAACAAAATCTTTAGTCTCGCGCCAATTAGGTTTAAAAGTAAGCTCGGTGCCCGTAGCAAATTTATGGGTCGATTTATACTCTAATTTATCATGTGTGCTAACTAAAGTAGCTTCATTGCCTTTTTCATCTACCAAATGAAAACCATTATCTAAACGTGGTCCACCAATTTTTACCAATTGTTTATCATAACGTACCGTAAAGCCAATGCTATCTATATGTGCAAAAATGGCTGCGCGCGGTTTACCAAAAACCAACACAATACAATCCTGAAAATTATCGCCTTCATAAATCGTTGGCTTATGTTTCCAGTTCTTTTTTTCCTTCTTAATATAATCCAGTAAAAAATCTTTCATGCCCACTTCATTACCCGATGGGGCATGTATAGCACACATGGTTTTAAGTAGGTCAAAATTAAGTTTGCTCATAATTATATAGGTTTACAAATAATATTATTTTCTTTTAGTGAAGTACGTAATTTTTCGGCAAAAGATTGCCTGATAGTAAAGATAATTTCATTTTCAGTATCAAAAGTATGTTCCACAATTTCCGCATCAAACTCTTTTAAATAATGCATAACCAAATTAGTTACCTCGGTATTGAAATTTACTTTACAGGTTTGTGTAATATATTTAGTTACTGTAGTTGATTGCTGCAAAGCATCCGCAGCAGCGGTTTTATAAGCTTGTATAAGGCCGCTGGTGCCCAGCAAGGTTTCGCCAAAATAACGAACTACTACTACCAAAACATCCGTTAAATCTGCCGAAATAATTTGATTGAGAATGGGTTTGCCCGCAGTGCCGGAAGGCTCTCCATCATCATTGGCACGAAATAGTTTTTTATCGGCTCCTAATCTAAAAGCATAACACCAATGCCTTGCCCCATGATGTTGCTTTTTTAAATCGCTAATGTGTTGTTTAATTTCTTCTTCAGATGTTATAGGAAATGCATAAGCAAAAAACTTAGAACCCTTATCTTTAAATAAGCCTTCGGCAGATTTTTGAATGGTTAAATAAGTATCCGTCATTTATTTAGCAAGGGCAATAAAAGCAATGGCTATTACACTTAAAGCAACACCAATAATGTTTTTAACCGATAGTTTCTCAGCAAAAAATAAATAAGCAAAAAACGTTGAACCTAACACCACACTTACATTAAATACCGGATAAAGTACCGAGCTTTCCATAAAATTGGCATCAATGGCTTTCATTATAAAGTAAATGCTAAACACATTTGGTATGCCTAAAATAACACCGGCAAGCACAGTCTTTTTAACATCAATGCTTTTCTTGTCTTTATATAATATCAAAAAAGCAATAAACCCAATTAACCCGGCAGAGAAGAATGATAGACTTGAAAAACAAGTTGCTTCAGCCTCTGAATGCACCAGTATTTTTTGCGCGTAATTAACTATGGCATCAATAATCCCACTTCCTAAAAAAACAGCTAAAGGCAATATGTAATTCTTTTTACCGGAAGCACTTTCTTCTTTTTTATCGGAAGCCGAAACTAGAAAAACAGAAACCAATGCAATAATTATTCCTAGTATTTTAAACAAGTGAGGAGAATCTTTATAAATAATAAAGGCTAACAAAACAGGTATAACCACACTCATTTTATTAGCGACTGATGCTACCGAAACGCCCATTTTTTCGGTTGTTTTAGTGATTAAAAAAAATATAGTAACAAATAGTGAGCCTAAAAACAAAGCAGGAAACCACAAATGAGTAGCCTCCATATAAATAATTTTAGGTGTAGTGTAAAATAAGGATATGCTACCTGCAACAAAATAGTTTACAATAATGGCAGGAAAAGAAGCAACACCAAACTTTTGATACGACCTTATAATAAGCAACAGTAAAATGTTGCAAATAACGCTAATGACTAAATAAAGCACGAGTAACCCAAATTAAGAAATGTAAGAAAGCTTCATCATATTGGTTCTGCCTTTTTCTTTCATAGGCATACTGGCAATATTGATAACTAATTCATCTTGTTTAACTAAACCTTTTTCTTTAATAAAGTTTTTTAAATCCGATATGGTTTGGTCGGTGCTTTCGTATTTATTGTAATAAAAACCACGTACACCCCATACTAAACTAAGTGCAGTTAAAAGTGATGGGTTATCGGTGAAAATATAAATAGCTGCTTTTGGCCTATGACTAGATAAACGATAAGCTGTATATCCGCTATGTGTCATAGATATAATGGCTTTAACCCCTGCTTGTTTAGCTAGGTTACAGGCATTATAACAAATACTGTCGGTTATGAAAGTGTTAGTTTTTAATTGTGGTTCATGATGACGATAGTAAATAGAAGCTCCATTTTCTACCTGATGTATAATGCGGCGCATGTACTCAATTACCTTAACCGGATATTTACCCACCGATGTTTCCGCACTTAGCATCACAGCATCAGCACCATCAAGTACGGCATTAGCAACGTCGTTTACTTCGGCACGTGTAGGTGTAAAACTGGTAATCATACTCTCCATCATTTGGGTAGCAATAATTACTGGTTTACCTGCATTTACGCATTTGGTAACAATCATTTTTTGTAATAAAGGTACTTCTTCCATAGGCATTTCAACTCCTAAATCGCCACGGGCAACCATAATGCCATCGGTTACTTCTAAAATTTTATCAATTTCTTTAATGGCTTCCGGTTTCTCAATTTTAGCAATAACACGGGCTCTGTTGCCTTTGCTTCTAATAATTTCTTTTAACTCAACAATATCGGTTACACTACGTACAAACGAAAGACCAATCCAGTCAAAATCATTCTCTAAAGCAAAATCTAAATCGCGTAAATCTTTTATGGTTAAACAAGGCAACGATATTTTTGTGTTAGGCAGGTTAACTCCTTTTTTTGAAGATAAAGTACCCCCCGAAATAATCAAACATTTTACAGCATCATTTCCATTGGTAGAGATAACTTTTAAATGAATTTTTCCATCATCAATTAAAACAAGCTCTTCTGGTTTTACATCTTTCGGAAATTGAGGGTAAGTAATATAAAGTATCTGATTATTTCCAATACTCTCTTTGGTAGTAATAGTAATTTCCTGGCCATTAACTAACTCAATGGCATTGTTTTCAACCTCGCCAATGCGTAATTTAGGGCCTTGTAAATCGGCTAAAATACCAACGTGGCGGTTCAACTTTTTGTTTATAGCTCTAATATTATCTACCGTTTCTTTTACTGCATCATAATTACCATGCGAAAAATTTATGCGACAAATATCTAAGCCCGCAGTAAACATAGCTTCTAACACTTCTGCACTTGCAGTAGCCGGCCCCATAGTAGCTACAATTTTTGTTTTGTGAGAAAATTCTATCATATATCTTAAATTATTAAATTCTTTTTCGAAGTTAGTGTTTCAACATCTATTGTTTGAACAGATAGCGCAAATGTAATGGTCTTTAGCTTGTTTTGTATATTATATATTGCCTGCTCGTGGTTATCTGCTTTTAAAATGAATAAAAAATCAGTTTGAGCCAATTCTGGCACTAATAAAAATTTGATATCCTCTCTTTTATCATCAAATAAAGATAGGGGAGAGGTCATTTTTTTTGAAGCAGCCACCGTGTTACTGCTTTTGTTTGATAGCAATATAAAATCGTTTTGTTCTTCTTCATCCTGATAAGAGAAACAAGAAAATAGTAAAGGAGTGCTGGTATTTTTAGTGCTTAGTTCAATAGGAATATCCCGCTCTAATTCAATATTCAATAAACGGTTTATTTCTATACAAACCTTATAATCAGGTACATGAGCTGATATAGCCAATAAAGAAAAGTCGTAATCGTACTCAGAATCTAAAACGTATTTGGGCATTTAGTAAGGTGTTGAAAAACCGGGCGTGGTAACTACATTACTTTTGTGCAAAGCGCGGTCGTATATATAAAACTCATATCTAAAATTTCTATATAGAGCTGTATTTGCTGGCTTGTATCCGTTTAAATTAATTATAATTTGCCCGTCTAAAGTTTTGCTTTTTATATTATTAACTACAAATGGTATACGGTATAAAAATTTAGCACTATCCTCAATAGGATTTCCACCATTAAAAGCATGAAAAAATTTAACATAATTACCGGTAGAGTCTAAATAAAAATAACGCATATAAAAATCATAATAACCTACTGTGTTAGTAGCATATAAACCGGTGGTATCCTCTTGATTTAAACCAATATCACCATCAGCATCGCTAAAATTAAAAGTAAGTATACCGTTAGTTGCATCAGACGTGGTAAAACTGGCAAAACTAATAACAGGAGGAGCAGGAGCAGGGGTGCTTGCTTTTTTGCACGACGCAAAAATCAATACTAAAACAACAGAAAAGTAAAATAGTTTATTCACAAGCTAAAATTAACAATAATTTTGTTTCGTGATAAATAACAACCAAACTATTTACGATAATTTAACAGCCCGTATTTTCTCTCTGCAAAAAGAGGATACTGTAAGTTTTGAAAAGCTTGCTTTAGATGTTTTTAAGCTACAGTTTAACTACAATAAAACATACAATAGTTTTGTAAATGCAATTGGAGTAAAACCTAGTGATGTAACTTCTCTTAACAAAATCCCGTTTTTACCCATTGAGTTTTTTAAAACTCAAAAAATTATTACTGAATTTGCAGAACTAAATAAACCCATAACTTTTAGCAGTAGTGGCACCACGCAAACAGGCACATCGTACCATTATGTAAACGATGTTACCTTGTACGAAAAAAGTTTTACCCAGTGTTTTAACTTGTTTTTCGGTAAACCTTCTGACTATTGTGTTTTAGCGCTTCTTCCTTCTTATTTAGAGCGGACAGGTTCATCATTAGTTTATATGGCTCAAAAATTAATTGATGAAAGTCATCATACCAAAAGTGGTTTTTATTTAGATAATTACGATGATTTAATTAAAACCATAGGGCAACTTAAACAACAAAAACAAAAAACTTTGTTACTTGGTGTAAGTTACGCCTTGCTAGATCTAGCTGATAAAAATATTTCTCTGCCCGATAATTTTATAGTAATGGAAACCGGTGGCATGAAAGGTCGTCGTAAAGAAATGCTGAAAGAAGAGTTACATGCCACACTAAAAGAAAAATTAAAAATAGATACAATTACTTCGGAATACGGGATGACTGAATTACTAAGTCAAGCATATTCTTTACAAAACGGCTTGTTTCAAAATCCGCCCTGGCTACGCATTTTAACCCGAGATACCAATGACCCGTTTAGCTTTACTTCTCCTAACAAAACTGGCGGCATAAACGTAATAGATTTAGCCAACATAAATTCTTGCAGTTTTATTGCCACACAAGATTTAGGAAAAATCCATCCTAATAACACGTTCGAACTTATGGGACGTTTTGATAACAGCGATATTCGAGGTTGCAATCTCTTAATAAATTAGAAATTGTAGCCTCTATATTTTGTCTTCATAAAAGACTACTTATCTTTGTAACAACAGTTTTTTTGTGCACGATATAGAACCATACTACAACTGGAGGCATCTCTACATCTCGTCAGACGACGAGCAGTCTCCTTTTTATGGACGTGAGTATAGCGAGATAGAGTTTACGAACAGCATCTATAATTTTGTTATCCATCCGCAATGGGATGATTTTGGTAGTGAAACACTTTACATAAAAATACTGTTTGTTGATTATGACGAAAAGTACTGCTTTATAGAATTAATAGGGGAGTGGAACGATGCTATTGGCAACGATATTATGTTACTAAAACGCGAAGTTATTGATGAAATGGGTGTTTACGGCATAAATAAATTTATAATTATTGGCGAAAATGTACTGAATTTTCACGCGTCGGATGATAGTTACTACGAAGAATGGTTTGAAGATAATGGAGATGATGGCTGGATAATTTTTCTTAATTTTAGAACTCACGTTTTTAAAGAATTTCAGCAACACAATATTGATTATTATTTTATGTCGGGCGGAGAGTTAGATGATTTTAATTGGCGCCGTTTTAGTCCGGGTCAAGTGTTTGGCAACCTTCAAAAAATAATAGCAACACGTTTAAAATAATTACTTAATACACTTTTTATGAAAAAATTGGCAGTTTTAACATCAGGCGGAGATGCCCCCGGCATGAATGCCTGTATACGTGCCGTGGTTCGTACCGCATTACATCAAAACATAGAAGTAATTGGTTTTAGACATGGATATGAAGGTTTAATTCACGATGAAAACATCCATCTTACACATAAGTCAGTAGCAAACATTATACAACGCGGCGGTACTATTTTAAAAACTTCACGTAGTCAGCGTTTTAGAACAGAAGAAGGGTTGCAGTTAGCTGCAAGCCACTTAAAAAAACATAATGTAGAAGGTTTAGTAGTTATTGGGGGGGACGGTACATTTACTGGCGCTATAGCCTTGTCTGCTAAAAGCGATATTCCTATTGTTGGTTGCCCTGGCACTATTGATAATGATTTAGTAGGAACCGATTTCACCATTGGTTACGATACCGCTATAAACACCGTTATTGATGCCGTAGATAAAATACGTGATACGGCCGAAAGTCACGACCGTGTTTTTATTGTTGAAGTAATGGGACGCGATGCGGGTTTAATTGCTTTAAGAAGCGGGATTGGCTCAGGTGCTGAAGCTATTTTAATTCCGGAAACAAAAAACGATATTAAAAAATTAATAGAAAGATTAAAAACTAGTAGAAAAGATAAAGCCAGTAAAATAATAATTGTGGCTGAGGGTGATGAAAGTGGGGGAGCCTATAAAGTTGCCGAAATTTTAAAAGAATTTTTTCCTCAATTTGATATGCGTGTTAGTATTTTAGGGCACATGCAGCGTGGTGGTTCACCAAGTTGCATGGAACGTGTAAATGCAAGCATTATGGGCTATAACGCCGTACAAGCTTTACTACAAGGCAAGCAAAATGTAATGATTGGTATAGTAAATAAGCAAGTAGTATATACTCCGTTTGAAAAAGCAATTAAACATACGCAAGCTCTAAATGCTGATATGCTTAAAATGATGGAGATACTTTCAATTTAATTGGCAGCAAAAATAAATTCCTTATAAGTCAACCATTCTTTACCGGTATGTTTTAATAAGCAAAAGCTTTTTGCTTCAAAAGTTGCTTTGTATGTTTGAGTTTTAAAATAATCTAAAGCTTGATAAAATTTATCTTTCTTTAAATCTCTAAAAGCAATGGTTACATGAGGATGAAAGCCCCTCATATCATTAACCTGATTTAATAAACGCAGGTTTTTTTGTGCATAAACAGCTAATTCGTGTTGTAATTGCTCAAGTAATAAATTCTTTACCACATCAACAAAAAGTACTCGTGGTTCAAAGCAAGCAAAGTTTTGCAACTTAATTTTAAAACTTTCGTTAAAGGTAAATTGCTGTAAGGTGTTTACTAAAGCATCTTCTTTTTCTTTCTTCCATTCAAAAGGCATGTGTAGTGTAATATGTGCCGGCGAACGCAAAGCGCCTTTACTATTAAATTTATCTTTCACTACATTTTTCAAGCCCATCAGCTCCGTTTGAAAAGGCTCCGGAATAACTATAGCAATAAAGTATTTTTGAATTGACATATTAAAATTCTCCCGCTTCTATTTGTCTAACGGCAAGTTCTATTTCTCTATCGTAAGGGTCATTTAAGTTAAACTCCTGTTTCATCGACGAGCCAAATAAAGTTGCTAAACTTTGCCACATAAAGGCGTTAAAATTACCTCGCATGTCTTTAATAATAGTGTAGGTTGTTTTACCCGTTTCTCTATCTATTAATTTCATTAAAATCCTTCCTTGGTTTATGCTTAAATTTTTTAACTCTTCGCCAAATTCTTTCTGAAGCTCTTTTTCGCTTTTCTTTAAATAGGCTTTTCTATCGGCTTCTTTTGGTATAGTAGCTAACACCAAATCAAACTCTTTTAATTTAGCGGCTGCCAATATTGCGTAAGGATATACTCTCTTTACATTATACTTCAGCTTTGTCCATTCGGCATATTTTTTTTTGCTATAAAAAGATCTTTGTCCATTAATAACAACCCAAGGCATTACTATATAGGGGATAGTATCGTTGTTTACAATAATAGCCGTAACTCTATAACCTTCGGGGATTTTTGATACGTAAGGAATAACCACACTTTCATCATTCTGAGAAAACCCGCAGATGGAAGAACTAAGCAAGCAAATTGTAAAAAACCTGACACTTATTTTTTTTATGTAAAAAAGCACAGGCATGTCATCTTTTTATTTTATGTTGAAAAAACTAAAAAGTAACCCTTAAATTATGGAAACGCAAGCAAAACAAAGACTCCGATTGTGATAATTAAACCTAATACCCCTAGTGCTAAGGCCGTAATAGTTCTTGATTTATAAGGGACTAAACTGGGGTCCTTATTTATTTTAGACAAACAAATAAGACTAAAAATAATAGCAATTACGGCTGCCGGCAAACCATATATAGGTATAAGAGAAAAACCACCAAAAAACAAACTAGTTACAGACATTTTTCTTACGTACCTCTCTACTTTATCACCATTATCCATATAACCTGTAGCCCCTCTTTGTTTGTTTTGTATTGGTTTACGTACCGGGGCAAACTCACCTTTAAAAGAATCTAAACTACCATTAGCATATTTTATGTACGATATCTCGTATCTGTAAGAAACGTAAGTTGGCCCTGCTACATTATCGCAATATTTGTACTTAACCTCTGTAGGGGTAATTTCTATTACTTTAACCTTAATTTCAGTTTCATCGCGCATTATTAAAGTATCGCATTTTAATGAATCCGAGTTAAGTAAAACAATTCCCTTTTTCTTTTCAGACGAAGCGGTTAATGCATTTATAGTTTTAAAAGAAGGAGTTGAAGTTTTTTCAATAGCAGGGCTAACGCCAGCCTTTTTTGGCTGTTGTTTTATTTTAGCTAAATCTTCCGTTTTTGTAGTAGGGCTATTTTTTTTCCATTGCAAGCTATAACCGTTTGTATAACGTCTTTTTTCTATAGAGCATGATTGAAAAACAAAAGCAAAAAGCAGAAGCGAGTAAAGAAAAGGTTTTAGTATACGCATGTTGTATTAGTTTAATTATTGTATTCGGTTAGTTTTCCATTTAGAGCGTTGTGCTGCTTCTAAATTACTATCCTGTTTAATAACCTTCGAGTCTTTATTTACAAAAATTGAGCCAAATAATGCCGCTATTTCAGCCTCTTGTTTGGTAGAAGTATCAAGCATTTCAGGCTTAAAGTAATTTTTAATAAAGTTAGTATCAAAATTACCACTGGTAAAGGCTTTGTGTTTTAATACAAATGAGCAGAACTGTAGCGTAGTAGATACTCCTGTTATTTGATACTCATCAATCGCTCTCAACATTCGTTCGATGGCTTCTTCTCTATCTTTACCATGCACAATAAGTTTTGCTATAAGTGGGTCATAAAAAATTGGTATATCCATGCCCTCTTCAAAACCATCATCTACACGTACTCCGGTTCCTTTTGGTGTGCGGTAAGTAACTAGTTTTCCAATATCGGGTAAGAAATTATTTTTAGGGTCTTCAGCACACACACGAACTTCAAGGGCATGACCATTTATCTTTAAATCTTCTTGTTTGTAGGCCAGTTTTTCTCCACGCGCTACTCTAATTTGTTCTTTTACCAAATCAAGCCCGCTTATCATTTCTGTTACCGGGTGCTCAACTTGCAAACGTGTGTTCATTTCTAAAAAGTAAAACTTCATGGTATCATCTACCAAAAACTCAACTGTTCCGGCACCACTATAATTGCAAGCTTTTGCTACGTTAACAGCACATTCGCCCATTTGTTTACGAAGTTCAGGGGTTAAAACAGATGAAGGAGCTTCTTCGATAACTTTTTGATGGCGACGTTGTATGCTACACTCACGTTCAAACAAATAAACCACGTTACCGTGATTATCTGCCATAATTTGAATTTCTATATGACGAGGGCCCGAAACAAATTTTTCTATAAAAACGCTGTCATCGCCAAAGGCAGATTTAGCTTCGCTCATGGCCATTTTCATTTGCTCTTCCACATCTTCAATACGCTCAACCAAACGCATTCCTTTACCACCACCACCTGCCGATGCTTTTATTAATAAAGGAAAACCTGTTGCTTTGGCAACGCTAACCGCCTCTTTTAAATCTTTTAATAAACCTTCGCTACCCGGTACCATTGGCACATTAAACTTTTTTGCCGCAGCTTTAGCCGAAAGTTTATCGCCCATAACATTCATTGCTTCCGGACTTGGTCCTATAAATGTAATGCCTGCTTTTTTAACGGCAGCCGCAAAACCAGCATTTTCTGATAAAAATCCGTATCCCGGATGTATGCCATCCACACCTAATTTTTTAGCTACTTCAATAATTTTATCGCCTAATAAATAACTTTGGTTACTTGGTGGCGGACCTATACAAACAGCTTCATCAGCATATCTTACAAAAAGGGCATTTCTATCGGCTTCACTAAAAACAGCAACGGTTTTTATACCCATTTCTTTAGCGCTACGCATTACACGTAAAGCAATCTCACCACGGTTGGCTACTAAAATTTTCTTCATACTAGTTCAATAAATTCAGCCTAAATATACTTTGTTTAATAGAAATAAAAGTAAATAATTATTTAACAATAATTTTCTGACTATAGATATTTTCGTCAGATGAGGATATAATAACATAAATTCCAGGAGGAACCATTTGACTGATATCGGTAGCAAAAAGTTGGTCGTCTTCTTGAGTAATAATAACTTTTGCTGAAAACTCAACCCCTTCAGCATCTTGTAACACAACCAAAACGTCTAGGTTTGCCCCACCGTTAGGGCTTATACTGTTTTTAGCGTGAGCCTGATCTGGATAAAACTTACCCATTTTTTCGGGATTAAAAACAACCCCTGTAGTAGGGAAATATTTAAAATTCCCATCAAAATCAGTCATTTTTATGCGATAATAAGATGTCTCTTTATACGGTTGATAGTCAGTTTCCACATATTCTCTATACGATTTACCATCACCATAACCCGGCACGTCTATTATTTTGGCAAATTTTTTACAGTCTTTACTTTTTTCTATGGTAAAATAAGCGTTATTTTTTTCTTTTGAAGTAGACCAGCTAACAACTACATGGTCTACAACAGGTGTTACTGTACAAAAAACTACCTCTGTGTTACCTAATGCAACACGAGAGCTATCCGTTTGGGCAGACAGCTTAAAAATTATAAAACAAAACAAAAGGGTAACCTTTTTTATCACCTTTATAAATTTACCTAAAACCTAAAGTTAGATATTATAAAAGCAGAATACAAAAATATTAGATAAATGGTAGAATAGCAGTCACTAAAGCCACTCCTCAACTAATAAAAATTTTAAGCTTTATTAAGCGTATCTTTTACTAATTGACTGGTTACTTTTGGGTCGGCTTTACCGCCACTAAGTTTCATAACCTCCCCCATAAACAAACCCACTAGGGTTACTTTACCGTTTTTATACTCAGTAACTTTTTCAGGATACTTGGCTATAACTTGGTTTACTAAATCTTGTAAAGCATCTGTATTACTTTCTTGCAAAAGATTTAACTCCTGCGCTATTTGTAACGAAGTTTTTGTTGGGCTTTTTATCAACTCAGGAAATATTTTTTGTGAAGCCGATGAGTGACTAATTTTCCCATCATCAATAATAGAAATTAGTTCAGCTATTTGAGTAGGTTTTACCGGAAAACGATCTATATCAATTGCATTTTCATTTAAATGACTTTTAATGTTTACCATTAACCAATTAGCTGCAGCTTTGTGGTTTTTAGTATGTGTAACTAACTCATTAAAATAATGTGCAATGGCTTTGGTATCAGTTAAAACAGCCGCATCGTAATCAGATAAATTAAAATCTTTTACATAGCGTTTATAAAGCTGAGCAGGTAATTCAGGCAAGGTTTGTTTTACCTCATTAATATACTTTTCAGTAATAAAAATGGGTTGTAAATCGGGCTCTGGGAAATAACGATAATCGTTTGCATTTTCTTTACTACGTAAACTAAAAGTAGTTCCTTTAACGGCATCAAAACTGCGGGTTTCTCCGGCAATTTCTTTATTAGCTTCTAATAAATCAATTTGACGGGTAATTTCATACTCAATAGAACGTTGCACGTTACGTATTGAGTTCATGTTTTTAACCTCTACTTTTTTACCAAACTCTTTAACGCCTTTTATTTTAACCGATACGTTTGCATCGCAACGCATAGAACCTTCTTCCATGTTACCATCACAAATATCAAGATAACGAACCAATTTACGTACTTCGGTTAAATAGGCATAAGCCTCATCACCGTTACAAATTTCAGGCTCAGATACCATTTCTAAAAGCGGAACTCCTGCACGGTTTAAATCAACTAAAGTATCGGTAGCATCTTGGTCGTGCATGCTTTTACCGGCATCCTCTTCCATGTGTATACGAGTAAGATTTATGTTTTTCTCGCTCCCATCTTTTAATTTTATAGTAATATGACCTCCATTACAAAACGGAGTTTTATCCTGTGTTATTTGGTATCCTTTTGGTAAATCAGCATAAAAATAGTTTTTACGGGCAAATTGGTTTTCGTAGCGAATGGTGCCATCAACTGCCAGGCCTAATTTAACAGCAAATTCAACTGCTTTTTTGTTTACTTTAGGTAAAGTACCC